>JAGWJU010000010.1 GCA_028865585.1 Elusimicrobiota bacterium
GCGTCCCTCATGCGGGTGCGCAGATAGAGGGCGTGGGGCTGGGGCAGGACGATTTCAGGCGTGTCTTCCAGCACCAGAATCCGCTCCTGCGGCGGGATGAAGGAGGCGAGGGCGTTCATCAGCGTGGTCTTGCCCGAGCTTGTCCCTCCGGCGACCAGCACGTTTCTGCGGCTTTCAACCGCGTAGCGCAGGAAGCCGGCGGCCGCGGGCGAGAGCGCCCCCAGGCGGATCAAATCGTCAAGGGAAGGACGGCGCTCCGGGCGCCTGCGCACCGTGATGCAGAGCCCTCCGCGTCCCAGCAGAGGCGGCGCCAGAACGTGGACTCGGGAGCCGTCTTGCGCGGTCAAGTCCGCGTAGGGCCGCGCGGGGCCGAGGTCCGCCTTTGCTCCGATGAGAAATTCCAGAAAACGGATTTTGTCGTCCTCCGAGACTGCGAGCGGCAGCTTCTCAAGCCGTCCGCCCTGGCGTTCGACGTAAACCGAGCCGTCGGCGTTGGCCATGATTTCCGTCGCGGCCCCGTCCCGGGAGAGGGCCTGCAGGGCTTGGACCTCGGCGGCGCCCACGGCTAGCTCTTCTTTCCGTCCTTGCCGGACGCCGGCTTGGAGACCACGAGGCGGGAGAAGGCTGCAAAAAGATCCGCCGCGCTGGAAAAGCGTTTTTCCGGCTCCGCCGCGAGGGCCTTGGCGAAAAATTCATCCATGGCCGGCCCCAGTTCCGGGACTTTTTGGGAGGGCGGGGCGAAAAGCGCCGAGCCGGCGGGGCCGCGGCTTTCAAAGAAGGCCGTTTTGCCCGTGAGCATCTCGTAGAGGCAGGCGGCCAGGGAGAAAAGATCGGAGGAGGGCGTGGAGTCTCCTCGCTCCGGGGAGAACTCCGGCGCGGCGTAAGCCAGCGCGGCGACCGGCCAAAGCCCGAAGCCGCGCATCTTCACCTGGGAGGGCCCGATGATGATTTCCCCCGGGGCCAGCGGCCCGTGGCAGAGGCCTAGGGCGTGCGCCGCGTCCAAGGCTTCGCAGAGGTTTTTCAAGAGCCGCAAGGCCTGCTCCGGAGAATACCGCCGTTCGGGCAGGCGCTCCAGGGTTTTGCGCAGGGAATCTCCGCGCAGCGATTCGTACGCCGCGAAAACGCACACGCCGCAGGGGAATACTCCGCGCAGGAGGGCGGCGGACGGATGCTTGAAATCGACGGCCTTGCGGGCGCGCTCGAGCCCGCCGGGGACGCTGGGGTAGCGGACGATAGTCATCGGGTCGTCGCTCAGGTCACGACCGTCGTAAACGCAGACGCCGTCGGTCTCCTCTTTGATGGTGCCCAGGATAAAGCGTCCGCCCAAGACGGCGCCGGCTCTGGGCAGCGGCGCCGAATGCGGGATCTCCGAGGCCGGGATGTGGCCCTGCCCGGGATCCCGGCGAGGCCTGGACTTGGGGGAGGATTTCGGAATCAGAGCGATCAGGAGGGCCAAGAGGAGAAGCGCCAGGCCTAGGGCGGCCAAGGGGCGCCCTAGGCGAGCGCGCAGGGGGGCCTTTCCTGCCGTGGGCGCGCTTGTCCGCGGCGCCGGCAAAGCGTGTTCCGCCGCGGCCTTGATCGGCGCGGCAGACGCCGCGACTTTCTCTTCGGCCTCGGCGCGGGCCCAAGATTGGGTTTTCAGGGCTTGGACCGCGGGATCCTCCGAGCCCAAGCTCAAGGCGTTCCCGGCGTCGCGCCAGGCGCTCCAGTATTCGCGGCGGCCGAACTCGGCCTGGGCTTTGCGCGCGTACGCCGCGGCGCGCGCCGCGCTCGTTGAGACGGCGACGCCCGCGCCCGCCGCCGCAGAGCTCGACTTGGCGACCGCGGCGAAAGCGGGCGCCGCCAAGGGGCCGAGCGCCAGGAAAAGCCCTAGGAAGCAGTTTGATACAATGCGGGCGTGAGAAAAGAGTCCTTCGCGGCGCGAGTGTGGTCGAAGATTCGGGGCTTGGAGAAGGAGCGCGGATTTTTCGCCGCCGGAGACCGCGTTCTCGCCGCGATTTCGGGCGGGCCGGATTCGGTCTGCCTGGGGCATTATCTCTGGTCGCAAAGCCGCCGCCGGGGTTTCGCGCTGCATTTCGTCCATTTCCACCACGGTCTGCGCGGGCGCGCGGCCGACGCGGACGCGCGCTTCGTGCTTGAGTTGGGGCGCCGCTGGGGCGTGCCCACGCGCGTGATTCGCCTCCCCGTGGCCAAGGCCGCCGCCCGCCGGGGCTTGGGCCTCGAAGAGGCCGGACGGAAGCTGCGCTATCGGGCCTTGGCCCGGGAGGCCAAGCGCCTGGGCTGCGGCAAGGCCGCCACCGCGCACCACTTGGATGATCAGGCCGAGAGCGTCGTGCTGAGCCTTCTGCGCGGGAGCCGGCTCGAGTCCCTGGCCGGGATTTTCCCCGAGCGGCCTTTGGCACCCGGCGTGACGCTGGTCCGCCCTCTTTTGCGCCTTCGAAAATCCGAAATTCTGGACTATGCGCGGTTCCGCGGCCTTAAGTTCAGGGTGGATCGGAGCAACGCTTCGGTCCGCTTCTCCCGCAACTGGGTGCGGAGGGAGGTTCTGCCGCTTTTGGAGCGCAAAAACCCCCGCATCCGGGAACGCCTGTCCGCCATCTCCGATCAGGTTCGCCATGAGTTCTTCAGCGCGCAGGCTCCTCGCCCAGCGGAGCGAGCGAAGCGATGAGCTCTCTCGGGTAGCCGATATCGAGAACCTTGAGCCGGCCGACGTATTTGGCGGCGTGGGGCGCCAGAAGCCCGCGCTTGGCCAGCCCCAAAGCCAGGGTCAGTTCGGCCGTCACGTAAACGCCGCTGTGGTGCCCCGTGTCCGGGTTGAGGCCGGAGGGCAAATCCAAGGCGACGACCGGCTTGCCGGAACGGGCCACGGCCTGGATCATGTCCCGCGCCGGGCCGGCGGGCTTGCCGCTGGAACCGGTTCCTAAAATCGCGTCCAAGACGGCGTCGGCATGGGCCAGGGCGGCTTCGGCGTCTTCCGGCGAGGACCACGTCGAGACGGGCACCGAGGCTTGGCGGGCCTTTTTAAGTTGGGTCCGCGTCAATTCGGGATAATCGCCTGCGCCCTCGCCGTCTTTGCGGGGCGGACACAGGAAAACGGAGACCTCGACGCCGGCGCCCTTGAGATGCCGGGCCGCGGCCAAGCCGTCGCCGCCGTTGGCGCCGCGTCCGCAGAAGACGGCCGCGCGCTTGGGGGCTCCGCCCGGCTTTTTTTCGTCCAGAAACTCGAGCGTCTCCCGCGCGGCCGCGCGTCCCGCGTTCTCCATCAGGTCCCGCGAGGCAACGCCGTATTTCTGCTCGCAGAGGCCGTCGAGCGCGCGCATGTCCTGCGCCGTCGCGGTCGGCAGGCCTTCGTAAGAAAGCGGCAGCGGCCCGCGGCTCACAGGGCCAGGACCTCGGCGTGAAATTGGGAAAGTGCGGCCGCGACGGACCCGAAGATAAGCGCGAGGCCCAAGCCGGCCAGCGCGAGGCAGGGCCAAAGAAAGGCCAGGGCCGCCGCCAAGCGGCTCACGCCGCGATTGCGCGCCAGAGCTTGGGCGCGCAATCCGGCGTTGACGAGCCAAGCCGCGAAGAGGAGCCCGAAGGCCAAGGGCAAGGATCCGGGCGCCGTCCAGCGCGCCAGAAGGGCCGCCGGAAGAAGCAGCGTCCAGGAGAGCTCCGTTTTCGACGCAATCTTGAAAACATCCAGCGCGCTTCCGGGGGCGGAAAACAAATCGAGCACGAGATGCGCCGTCGCGGCGGTGAAAAAGCACGACCCCAAGCGCCAAGCGGCCAAGGCGAGGCCCAGCGCGGCCAGGCCGGCCCAAGACAGGTGCGCGCCGAAGAGAAGGGCCGCTCCCGCGGCGAGGCTTGCGCCCGCCGCGGCGAAGTCGAGGGCGAAGTCCGCGGTCACGGCTGCCACCCCGGCCAGAGGTATTCGAGCCCCATGCGCGGCGGCGCGAGCTCGGAGCTCAAGGACGCCAAGGGGCCGGGCCCCTCGAAGCGCGATTGAAGCAGGTTTAGGATGTCGCTGAAATGGCCGCCCACGCGCTGCACGCGCGGCGTGCCCCGGATGCCGCCCAGCTTGGCCGCCAGATCGAGCGCGTCGGTCGAGTCTCCGAGCTCGTCGACCAAATGATCCTTGAGAGCCTGATCGCCGGAAAAAATGCGTCCGTCGGCCAGCGGTTTGAGCTGCGCCGGAGGGATGCGCCGTCCGGCGCTGACCGCCGCCAGGAACTGGCCGTAGGCGTCCGAGACCAGGTTCTGGAGCAGCTGCTTCTCGGCGGGGGTCAAGGGCCGGGCGGGCGAGCCGATATCCTTGAACTTGCCGGACTTGATGGGCGTCATCTGGTAGCCGATCTTCTTGAAAAGGCCCTGCAGGTTGCTGATGGGAAAAATCACGCCGATGGATCCGGTGAGCGTCCCGGGGTGCGCCACTATGCGGTCGCAGGCCGTGGCGATGTAGTAGCCGCCCGAGGCGGCCACGTCGTCGAAGAGGGCGACGACGGGCAGGTGGTCCTCGCGCTTGATTCGCTGGATTTGGCTGTAGAGCTCCTGCACGGCGCCGACGCTGCCGCCGGGAGAATTGATGTCAATGACGATGGCCCGCACGCCCGGAGTCGCGGCCAAGTCCTTGAGCTTGCGCGTCCACTGCCCGACGCCGCCCTGAGACCACGGCGCGGAGCCGTCCGAGGTGTAGATGGGGCCGCGGATGTCGAGCCATCCGACGGAACCCTGCGAGGAGAGCACCGAGGTCGGCCCGCCGGAGGCCGCGCGGCGCTTGGGGCCGCGGGTGATGATGACGGCCGCCGCCGCCAGGGACAGAAGGTAAAGCGAGGCAAGCAGGATGGGCGGCCCGCGGCGCGGCGCTGATTTTTCGGGAACGGGATTCGATTCGATGTTTTCAGGCATATCTTAGCTCCGGCCTCGGGAGGAGGCGCTTTCCACCCGGTTGCGTCCGCCCGCCTTGGCGCGGTAGAGGGCCGCGTCGGCCTGGGAGATGAGCTCTTCCGGGGTGGCCGCGTCGGCCGGGAAGTGGGCCAGGCCGATGGAAACGCTCACGTGCACTTGGTTGAAGCCCAAGGAAAATCGCTCCTGCTCGACGGTTTTGCGGATGGCCTCGGCTTTGCGCGCGGCGCCTTGGGCCTGGGCGCGCGGAAGGATGACCGCGAACTCCTCGCCGCCGTAGCGCGCCACAAAGTCGGTTTCGTAGACCGAAGAGTTCAAGAGTTCGCCCAAGCGCTTGAGGACTTGATCCCCGAAGGGATGGCCGTAGCGGTCATTTAACTCCTTGAAATGATCGATGTCAAGGAGCAGAAGGGACACGGGCGTCTTAAAGGCCTGCGCCCGGACGAGTTCGTCCTTTAAGCGTTCGTCGAATCCGCCGCGGCGGTGCACGCCGGTCAGTCCGTCGATGCGCGAGAGGCTTTCCATCTCTTGGAAAATGCGGATGCGCCGGAAGGCGAAGGCGATTTCCTGGGCGAAGGACAGGGCCTTTCCCATAAGCTCGGGCGGCTGCAGGCCCGCGGGGCAGCGCGCGTAGAAGCTGCCCAGAATTTCGCCGTCCGAGATGGGGACGACCGCCGCTTTTTCGGGGTTCTCGATGACGTGGGCTTGGGCCGGCGAAAGCCCGTGCTCCTGAAGATATCTCTCCAATGTGATCCAGGACGATCCGGGCGAAGCCGAAAGCCCGTGGACCAGGAGCGACCGGAAGGTTCCGGACGGCTCGGCCAGATAGAAAGCGAAATCGGAGATGCCCAGATACTCCTCCACGGCGGATTCGAGGCGCGGGCGCACGTCCTCCCAGCCCAGCGCCTCAGTCAGGCCCTTGATGAGGCCGTAGAGGGCTAGGGCCTGCTTCTGCTCTTTCCCTGCGGCCATGCCTCGGTTCTTTGCCTGGGCCAAATCGAGACGCGCTTTTTCTCCCGCGGCGCGGATATCCTCCAATCGGGCAGAACGTTCTCTCTCCCCGCGCCGTGCGCGAGAGATCGCGAACCATGAGTAGGCCGCGGCGGCGGCGATCCAGGCGGCCAGCACCCAGGCAGGGGCGCCCGCGGGACTTTTGACCAGAATCCATAGCGCGGCGCCGGCCGCCAGAGGCGCGACCGCGGCCGCAGCCCAGGCACGTCGCGGGTAGCCCGCCCAGAGAGCCGCCGCGGGTAAAAAAGCCGCCGCCGCCCAAAGCCAGGCTTCGTTCATGAGATTACCCTATCGCGGCCGCCTTCCTTGGCGCGGTAAAGCCGCTGATCCGCGGCGCGGACCAGCTGCGAGGCCGTGGTGGCGTCGGCGGGAAATCCGGCCACGCCCAGGCTGATGGTCACCGAGGTCCTGGTTCCTCCGAACATGAAGGATTCGGAGGCCACGCGCCGGCGTATCTTTTCCGCGATCCCGCGCGCCTGCTCGATTGAGGCCGAGGGCAGGATGAGGGCGAACTCCTCGCCGCCGTAGCGCGCGGGAAAATCCACGGGCCGGGAAAAATCCGCGAAGACCGCGGCTACGCTGCGCAGGAGCGAGTCGCCCGCTTGATGGCCGTAGCGGTCGTTGTAGGTCTTGAAGTGGTCGATGTCGCCCATGATGAGGGCCGCCGTCGTCTGGCTGCGTCCGGCGCGCAGGATTTCCTCGGAGAGGCGCTCTTGGAAGGCCTTGTGGCTGTAGAGCCTGGTCAGCGGGTCGCGCACGGCCTGGGCATGGATTTGCTCGTGGAAGCGGATGTTCTCAAGGCTGAGCGCCGCGACCGTGGCCAATACGTCGACGGTCTTCAATTCCTCGGGTCCGAAGGAACCCGGCGCGTCGGCCTCGAGCTTGACGAAGCCGATGATTTGGCGCATGACCGAGAGCGGCACGGCCATGCCGGAACCGAAGGCGGGCTTGGCTCCGGCCGGAAAGAAAGGAGTCTGCCGCGCGTCTTTGACCAGGACCGGGCCGCCTTTGGCCGCGGATGCGGACAAGAGCGGATCGCCTTGGGGGGAGTCCTGCACGCCAATCCGGCAGCCGGGAAAGCGCGAGGTCAGGATGGAGACCAGGCGCGCGCGCACCTCGGCGGCGTCCAGGGCGCTTCCGATGCTCTTGGCGCTTTCGGTCATTTCGCGGCGCACGCGGACCTGCGCGGCGGCGTCTTTATGGTAGGCGAGGTAGTAGGACTTCTCCCGCTCGCGGTCGAGAGTCGCCGCCTCGATGTCCTTGATTTCCTTGGCGGCGGCGCGCTGAGCTGCTGATTCCGAGCCGCGAAGCGCGGAAAACCCCCAGCTGAGGGCCCAGAGTCCCGCGATTTCAAGGACGAGGGGCAGGGCCTGCGCGGGCGGCAGCCGCGAGGCCAAAAAGAGCCCCGCGAAGGTCGCCAGCACGACGAAGATGAGCGGCGTTTCCGATTCCCCGCGCAAATCCGACCAGATGAAGACGGCGCCGTAAAGGGGATAGAAGAAAAGGCCGGCGCCGGGCCAGAGGAACAGGAGCAGCGACACACCCACGAAGAGGGAGTCGGAGCCCAGGAGCGTGAGCGTCCGCGCGTAGCTCATGGGCTAGCCTTCTATGTCCTCGGTCTTGACCGCGAGGGCCGAAACTCCGGGCCAGGCCGCGCCGTCGTCGCCCTTGAGCTGATCCGCGAGCCAGGTGACGGGCTGGGGCTTGTGCGCGACCTCGAGAAAATTGCGGCAGCCCGCGGCGTAGGCCGCGCGCACGGCCTCCAAATGCCGTTCGGGAGAATCCGTTTGTTCGGCCAGCAGGCGCTTGATAATGACCGGGTCGGTTTCCATCCGGCCTGATGTTCCCATAAAAACGGGAACGCGAGGGGCTTTGATTTCGAGGCTTGCGAGCGCGCGCTCAAGCTCGGCGCGGCAGGAAGAAAAGGCCGGCGTGTGGTAGGGCCCCTCGACCTTGAGCAAAGAAATCTTGACCGGCCAGTCCTCGTTCCGGGCCTTCTGCTTGAAGGCCTCCAAATCCGCCATGGCGCCGCCCAGGACGCCGCGGCCCACGGTATTGTGCAGGGCGACCTTGACGCCGGGAAACGTCGCCAACTCATCGGCGACGTCCTGAAAATTCTCGGTCGAGACCGCGGCCAGCCCCATGGGCGCTTGGAACGATCGGCAGGCCCGCGAGAAGGACTCCGCGCGCGCGCGGATGAACTTCCCGGAATCCTCGACGCTCAGGGCTCCGGCCGCCACCAAGGCCGCGACCACGCCCATGGAATGGCCGATGGCTCCGTCGAGTTCGAGGCCGGGATGCGAGGCTTGATAAGCGAAGAAGTTGGCGAGGTGGTGCGCGTGGATGGCGCGCTGCGCGTTGAAGGTCAGCGCGAGCTCCGCCTCGGGCATTTGGGTCAGCAGAAACTCCAAGTCATCGCCCAGAGAGGGCTTGAGGCGCCCGACAATATCCCGCGCGGCCGGGAGTTTAAGGAGGCTTTTGCCCATGCCGGACTCCTGCACGGACTGCCCGGCGAACATCACGCAGTATTTTTCGGGCAATAGAATATCCTGGCTAAACTGGTGGAGGTGGCGGGAATCGCACCCGCGTCCAAACGCCGCCGGCCCGGGCTCCTACAGGCTTAGCCCGCCCTTGGTTTCATCCGGAGAAAACGGCGGACGGCTGCCTCCGGACTATCCCCGTTCGGTCTTTGGATTCCCGCCGACGGTGACCGCGGGAGAATCCGCATCCTGCTTCTTGACACCGGGACCCCCCAGCAGGAGTCAGGGACCGGCGTGCGCCGACCGCTGTTTAGGCGACGGCCCAGGCCAATGGTGAGTTGGCTTTTGTGTTTTGGCCGGATTTTATCCTGGCTCTGGCCAACCAGGGCCTGCAACCACGGGTTCAACGACGCCTGTCGAACCTAATTCACCCCCGTCTGCAAGCAGTATAACAGATGCTCGTCGGAGATGCAACGGGCCGTTTTGAATCTGTCAAGGCGGGCTACCGCGGCTTTTGGTATAATCGACCTTCAATGCCCGTCAATCTGGAGAACTTGAACCCCCGGCAAAAAGAGGCGGTCCTGCACGGCGATGGTCCGCTGCTCATCCTGGCAGGCGCGGGCACGGGCAAGACCCGCGTCATCACCCACCGCATCGCGCGGCTCATCGAGCAGGGCGTGCCGGCCTCCCGCATTCTGGCGGTGACCTTCACGAACAAGGCCGCCGAGGAGATGCGCCGGCGCATCGAGGAGCTTTCGTCCGGCTCGGGCGCGCAGGTTTGGGCGCACACCTTTCACGCTTTCGCCGTGAGACTCTTGCGCCAGCATCATCAGCTTTTGGGTCTTTCGCGCCACTTCACCATCTACGACTCCTCGGATCAAAAGCGCCTGGTCATCGAAGCGATGAAGCAGATCGGCTTGGGAGACCAGGCGTCCAAGGCCTCGATGTACCTGAGCCTCATCTCGCGGGCCAAGGACGATCTGCTGGACGCCAAGTCCTACTCCATTTACGCCGCGGCTTCCCCGGATTTGGCCCGGCAGACGGCCGCGCGCATCTACGAGATTTATCAGCGTCGGTTGGACGAGTCGGGCGCGCTCGATTTCGGCGATCTGCTGCTCAAGGCCTGCTCCTTATTGAAGGAGCATCAGGCCGTTCTTGAGTATTACCAGGAGTACTTCCTGCATCTTCTCGTCGACGAGTATCAGGACACCAACCATGCGCAGTACGTGCTGACGAAGGCTCTGGCCGCCAAGCGCCGCAACCTCTGCGTGGTGGGCGACGACGATCAGAGCGTCTACTCCTTCCGCGGAGCGGATATCCGCAACATCCTCGAGTTCGAGCGCGACTTCAAGGACTCCAAGGTGGTGGCGCTGGAGCAGAACTACCGCTCGACCGCCAGGATTTTAGAAGCCGCGGGGCTGGTCATCCGCAACAACACCCGGAGAAAGGGCAAGAGCCTCTGGACGCGGGCCGAAGCCGGGGAAAGCGTCGGCGTCCTGGAGCTTCCCAATGAAGCCGAGGAGGCGCGCTGGACCGTCGGCGCCATCCGCGGCCTGCTGACCCGCGGGCGCAAGCCTTCCGACATCGCGGTCTTCTACCGCACCAACGCGCAGAGCCGCTCGTTCGAAGAAGCTTTGTTGCGCGCCGGCATCGCCTACCGCATCGTGGGCGCCATGCGCTTCTACGAGCGCAAGGAGGTCAAGGACGCCTTGGCCTACGCGCGCCTCATGATTAACGAGAGCGACTCGGCGAGCCTGGAGCGGATCATCAACGTTCCGCCCCGCGGCTTCGGCCAGACCAGCCTGGAGCGGGTGAGGAACTACGCGCAAGGGCAGGGGTTGAGCCTGTGGGAGGCTCTGCGCCGCGCGGAGCAAATTCCCAATTTGACCGGTCACGCCCGCAAGGCGGCCTTCTCCATCGTTTCGACGCTGGAGAAGCTGCGCGCCGCCGCCGCGTCGCTGCCCGTCGGTCAGGCGATGACGCGAATCCTGGCGGACACCGGCTATTGGCAGTGGCTCGAGGCCGAGGCCGAGAAAGATCCCGAGGCTAAAACCCGCATGAGCAACCTGCAGGAGCTCTTGAACGCCGTGCAGGAGTACCAGGAGAAGGCCTTGGCCGCGGGCGAGGACGCGTCTTTGGCTCGCTATCTGGAAGCCGCGGCCCTGCAGAGCGATCTTGACCGCGCCGATTTCAACGAGGCGGCCGTCACTTTGATGACGGTGCACTTGGCCAAGGGTTTGGAGTTTCCCGTCGTGTTTTTGACCGGGCTCGAGGAGGGGCTTTTCCCCATCGGGCAGAGCCTGGCCCAGGATGATTTGGAGGAGGAGCGGCGGCTGTGCTACGTGGGCATGACCCGGGCCAAGGAGCGGCTCTTCATGATTTACGCCGCCACGCGCCGGCTCTTCGGTCACGTCTACGCCAATTTGCCGTCGCGCTTCTTGCTGGAAGCGGGATTGTTGGGCGGGGCCCCGGCACCTAAAACGACCGCCGCTTCGGCCACCGCCGCGTTTTCCGCCGCAGGGCCCACAGGTTCGACGATTTCTACGGTCCCCACTGAGGTCCCTCGGCGGCGGATCACTTCGGCTCGCGTGGGCATGCGCGTTCGCCATCCCGATTTCGGCTTGGGGCTGGTGATGGATAAATCGGGATCCGGCGACGGCTTGAAGCTCACCGTGCGCTTCGACAACGGCCGCACCGCCAAGCTGCTGGTCCGCTACGCTCCCTTAGAGCCGGCGTGAGCCAAACGCATAGCCGGCCTCCGCTGTTGTCCCGCCGCGCCTCCGGCATTTTGCTGCACCCGACGTCCTTGCCCGGGCCGTGGGGATCCGGCGATCTGGGTCCGGCCGCGCATGAATTCCTCGAAGCGCTCGCGGCCTGCGGACAGTCCTGGTGGCAGATGCTGCCCGTGGTGCCGGCCGGGGCCGGCGCCTCGCCCTACAGCGCGCGCTCGGTCTTCGCGGGCGAGCCGCTGCTGGTCAGCCCCGAGGCTTTGGTCGAGGCGGGCTATTTGGCTTCCGGGGATTTGAAGCCGCCGCGGCTTCCGGGAGGGCGGGCGGATTTTGAATCCGCCTGGCGCGCCAAACGTCCGCTTTTTGAGCTTGCCTTCGACGCTTTTGAGCGCGGAGCGGGTTCCGGGGCGCGGCGCGCTTTCGAGTCCTTCCGCGCGGAGAACGCCTTGTGGCTCGAGGACTACGCCTTGTTCGCCGCCCTGCGCGAGATCCACGACGACGCCAGTTGGATCGGTTGGGAAAAACCTCTGCGGCGTCGAGAACGCAGGGCTTTGGAGTCCGCGCGCCGCTCATTGGCGCGCGAGATCCGCTTTCACGCGTTCGTGCAGCACCAATTTGCCTTGCAGTGGGAGAGCCTGCGCGCCCGCACCCGCGCCTTGGGCGTCGGCCTCATCGGCGATATCCCGATTTTCGTCGCGCACGACAGCGCCGAGGTCTGGGCTCATCAGGAGCTTTTCCAGCTCGACCCCGAGGGCCGCTCGATCGCCGTCGCCGGCGTGCCGCCGGACTACTTCAGCCGCACGGGCCAGCTCTGGGGCAATCCTCTTTACCGATGGGACGTGATGCGCCGGCGCGGATACAAATGGTGGATCGCGCGCTTCAAATCCGCCTTCACGCGCTTTGACGCCGTGCGGCTGGACCACTTCATCGGTTTCCACAACTACTGGGAGATCCCGGCGGATGCGCCTACCGCGGAGGCTGGGCGCTGGGTGCCTGGCCCTGGTGAAGACTTGTTCCTGCGCGTGAAGGAAGCCCTGGGCCCGCTTGCGCTCATCGCCGAAGACTTGGGCGTGGTGACGCGGGGCGTCAAGGACTTGCGCGGGAGGTTGGGCTTTCCCGGCATCCGCGTGATGCAAATGGCCTTCGGCACCGACCCGGAGGCGGAGTCCTACCGGCCGCACAATTATCCCGAGGACTGCGTTGCCTACACCGGCACGCACGACAACGACACCACGCTGGGCTGGTTCCGCGACGACGGAGGCAAGAGCAGCACGCGCACGCGCGCGGAAATCGAGAGGGAGCGCGCCGCGGCGCTTCGCTACACCGGCAGGGACGGCCGGGAAGTCAACTGGGACTTTATTCGCCTGATTTTCGCCTCGAGGGCGAATACGGCCATCGTGCCTATGCAGGATATTTTGGGCCTAGGCTCCCAGGCGCGCATGAACCTGCCCGGCACGGCCGAGGGCAACTGGCGCTGGCGAATGAAAGAAGGGGCGCTGACCCCGAAGCTCTCCAGGCGCTTGGCCGAGATGACCGCCGAGGCCGGGCGCCGGCCGAAAAAGAGCCGGGGCGAGATTCTTAGGACGGCGCCGCAGGCGCGTTCTCGGGCTCGAAGCGCCGCAGCCCCGGCGTCAGCGCCGCGGCGAACAAGATGAGCGCGCCGCCCAGGGCCACGACGGCCGCGTCGTTGTTTCGTAAGAACGCCTCCATCACGCCGCCCAGGCCCAGCGAGACCAGGATTTCCGGCAGCACGATGAACATGTTGAAGATGCCCATGACGATGCCGTAGCGCTCGGCCGGCAGCTGCTCGACGAGAATGACGTAGGGCATGGAGACGATGGAGGCCCAGCCGATGCCGGCCGCGATCATGGGCAGGTAGAGCATCTCCGGGTTGTGGATCCACGGGATGGCGAAAAGCCCAAGGCCGCAGAGCAGAAGCGAGAGGCCGTGGGTGTAAGCTCGTCCGATGTAGCGGACCAAAAACGGCAGGCACAAGGCGAAGACGGGCGCCGCCACGCCCTTGACCATCATGGTCCGCGCCGCCCAGCGGATGCCGTGCTCATAGAGCGCGCTGTGGGGGTTGACCGCGCCGAAAACATCCTGCGCCACGGCGATGGAGTAGTAGATCCACATGCAGAACAGCCCCATCCAGGTGAAGAACTGGATGACGGCCAGGCGCTTCATGGCGGACGGCATGTGGAGGTAGCAGTCCGCGGTCTCGGCGAACCACTTCTTGAGCGCAGGCCATAACGCCTGCGCCTCGCGGTCCGCGCGCGCGAAGGGCTCGTCAGGCGGGTATTCCGGCGTGGTCGCGACGCTGTAGGCCACCGAGAGGAACAGGATGACGGCGCAGGCGTAGAAGGAGAGGTGCGCCGCGTCCTTGCCGAAGCGCGTGAGGAATGGAAAAACCTGGTTCAGGTCGACGGACGCGATGTAGTTGCCCAGGATGGTGCCCAGGCCGATCATGAGGCTCTGCAGGGCGTAGCCCGTGGGACGCTGGTCCGAATTCTGAGTGTCCGCGACCAAGGCGCGGAAGGGCTCCATGGTGATGTTCAAGGACGCGTCTAGAATCCACAGGAGCCCCGCCGCCATCCAGAGGGAGGAGGCGTCCGGCATGAAGCACAAGGCCATCGAGGCGAGGGCGGCGCCCGCCATGAAATAGGGGCGGCGGCGCATGCGCAGCGGCGCGATCCAGGTCTTGTCGCTCAAATAGCCGATGATGGGCTGGATAATGAGCCCGGTCGCGGGCGCGGCCAGCCACAGGAGCGGAATCTGGGCCGGCTTGGCGCCCAGCTTTTCGTAGATGGAGCTCATGCGCGCGAACTGAATTTCAAAGCCGTGCTGGATTCCGAAGAATCCGACGCTCATGTTGATGAGAGCCAAGAGGGAGAGGTTGGGCCGCTTGGCGTCGGCCACGGCTATCTCCAGAATCCCGTGTGGGCGGCCACCGAGGTTGCGACGAAGTACGCGGCCCAGAGCGCCGCGGAGAGGGCGACGGCGGCGAAGCGGTTCTTGGGGTAGAGCTTCGCGGCGACGAGCTGCGGGCCCAGGATGAGAAGCGGTCCCAGGATGCCGACGGCGTTGCCGGCCACGTTGTACCAGCGGCCCGCGGACATGAAGATGGGGACCAGGAACAGGTTGCCGACCATGCCGACCAAGAGGTAGAGCGGCCGGATGCCCTGGAGGTTTTCAAAGGCCTTCAGGCGCGCCGCCGGATCGGCCGAGGGATCTTTCATCTGGCGCAGGGCTTGGCGGTTGGAGAGTATTTGGGGCAGCGTAAATCCAGTGAAGACCGCGGTGGCCGCGATGCCCATGGCCTGCACCAGCCAGGCGTGGGCGATGATGGGCCAGGCCGCGGCGACGGCGGCCGCGGAGCCCGCGGCGATAAGCGCCCATTTCCAGCGCGGGAACACCTTCCCCGAGGCCAGCTGCGCGAGGATGTAAATGGAACCGGCGGCGCCGATGAGCGCGTTGCCGATGAGCGCGGCGCTGCCGCTGGCCAGGAAGGTGGGGAAATTGAGCAGGTTTCCGGCGATGAGCGTCATCTGGGAGAGCGCGCTTACGCCCGAGAGCCGTTGCCGGGCTTGAACGGCCGCCGGCCCGCCTTCTTTGAGAAGACGCAGATTCTTGCGGTTGGCGGCGATTTGCACCCAAGGAAAAAAGAAGAAGGTCACATTGGCGGCCCAGCCCGAGATCGAGGAGAGAAGCGCGTAGTGCGCGATGACCCAGGGGGCGGCCAGGGCGGCCGTCCCAATAAGGGCCGCCGCGCCCGCGGCGAAAATAATGGCGGCGGGAGTGCCGAACCCGGATTCCGTTTTTTTGCGGGCGGAGGATTTTTCGGCTTGAGCGGCTTTGGGTGCGGACGAAGCCTTGTCCAGGCGCAGAACTTTGCCTTCGCCGGGCGCCAGTTCGGCCGTCGCCGCGCCGGCGTAGCCGGAGATCTGAAGGCCGGCCGTGAGCGAGGCATCGGTCGGATTGGCCAGGACGGCATAGGCCGGAGCCTCGGGGTTGTTTGCGGACTTGAGCAGGTAGCCGACCCAGGCGGCGCTTTGATCCGCCGGTTCAAGCGGTTCTAGAACGGGAGAGCCCAGCTCCTTCTTAATGTCCTTGGCCTGGGAGAAGAGCGACTCGAAGAACGGCGCATATTCTGGGTGCTGGGCGGACCACTGGGACCAGTCCACGCTCACGGGCTCGGAGAACGGGACGGCCTTGGGGAAATCGCCCGGATCGGGATGGTCGTAGCCGATTTCCTGCGAGGCGTAGAAGAGCAGGTTGCCGGGCAGCAAGAGCGTCATGAGCGCGGCGGCCTTCCAGAGCCGGCCCAGGCCGCTCACGGGCCGCCGATCGATGGCCGCCTGGCGCTCGGGCGCGGCCTCATCGTGGTTGCCGATGAACTCAAGGCCCGCCGCGCCGCCCTTCTGCCAGGTCAGGAAGGCGGCTTCGCGCACGGCCTGCCGGATGTCGCCCACGGAGGCGTTCATCCAGGCGTCGTACCAGCCGTACTGGCCCTCGCCCGTGTTCATGTCGTTCTTGTTGTAAATAGAGTCGAAGCCGGCGGAGGAGAGCGCGTCGCGCAGGGCGTAGGCTTCGGCGAGATAGGCGGCGGACGGATTTTGGCCGCGCCCCGTTTCGATGAGCTGGGCTAAAAATTCTTTGGGCGGCGTCTGCAGGCCCCAGAGGCTCGAGAAGGCCGAGTTGATGAGCTGATAGGCCATGTCCACGCGCAGGCCGTCGGCGCCGCGTGCGATCCATCGGGCCGCGATGGCCGACATGGCGTCGCGCGTGTCCTGGCGGGAATAGTCGAGCTGGGCGGTGTCCTTCCAGTAGGCGCGGGCTCCGAAGGAGTTGTAGCCGCCGTGGCTTACCCAGATCCAGCGGCCGAGCTTCTGGCTGAAGTACGAGAAGTAGCCTTCAGGCGGCTTCTGCGCATCCCCTTCGACCTCGCGATGGAT
>JAGWJU010000194.1 GCA_028865585.1 Elusimicrobiota bacterium
CGGGGCCGGGCTTCCCAAGGTCAAGGCCGACGCGGACAGGCTCCAGCGCGTCTTCGTGGACATTCTTTATCATTGCCGGAAGTTCCGCGCCTCGGGAGGCATCGACGTGTCCGCCGAGGCAGGGCCGGACGGGCGCATTCGCGTCGGCTTCGCCTACGCGGGCGCGAAGACCTCGGCGCGGGAGAGCGCTCTCGCGCTCGAGCTTTACTACCCGGCGCGCGTGCGCAAGGATCAGCTTTTGACCGCAACGGGCCTGGGACTGGGAGTCTTAAGGCTCTTTCTGCGCGAGCAGGGCGGGGATTTGTCGGCGTCGAATCTGCCCGACGGCCGCTCCGTCATTACGGCGGATCTGGCCGCGGCGGGCGGGGGGAGATAAATGGCGGCGAAGATATTGATCGTGGACGATGAGCCGGCGATCGCGGAGAACCTGCAGGCGATTCTCAACGCCAAGGGCTACGAGACTTCGTGCGCCTATGACGGCGCCGAGGCCGTGGCCAAAGCGCGCCATGAGAAGCCCAACCTCATCCTGTTGGACGTCATGCTGCCCAAGATGGACGGCTTCGACGTCTGCCGGCTTCTGAAGTCCGATCCGGACGGCGCCAAGCTCAAAGTCCTCATGATCACGGGCTTGGACCACATGGGCGACGTGGAGAAGGCCTTCCAAAGCGGCGCCTCGGATTACCTCATCAAGCCCTTCGGGTCGGTCAAGCTCCTGCAAAAAGTGGAGAAGCTCCTCTCCGGCGCATGAGCCGCGGCCTTTCCCCGATTCCTCTTCCTCCCGCGCGCGCCTACCGGCGGCTCTACGCCCGCTACGGCGCGCAGGGCTGGTGGCCGACCACGCCGCGCGGCGCGGAGGTTCCGCGCTATCATCCCGGACGCGGCGCGCCCGTCTCCGAAAGGGATCGCGCGGAGATCTGCGTGGGCGCGGTGTTGGCGCAGAATACCAATTGGTCCAACGCGGAAAAGGCGCTGGGCGCTCTGCACAGCGCCGGCGTCTGGACGCTGGGGGACGTCGAGAGGACGGCGGAGAGAAGCCTCGCGGGCCTCATCCGATCGTCCGGCTATTTCCGCCAGAAGGCCAAGAAGCTCAAGGCTTTCGCCCGCCACGCGGCCTCCCGCGGAAAAACGCTCGGACGCTGGCTCTCCGGGCCGCTTCCCGAGTTGCGGCGGGAACTCCTGGATTTGTGGGGCGTGGGCCCCGAGACCGCGGATTCGATTCTGCTCTACGCCGGCGGCCGGCCGGCCTTCGTCGTCGACGCCTACACGCGGCGCCTGGCCGCGCGCCTGGGCTGGCTGCGCCGCCCCGACTACGCCCGGACGCAGGACTATCTGGTCCGCCGCCTGCCGAAGTCCGTCCGCCTTTACAACGAGTTTCACGCCCTTGTGGTGCGTCTGGCCAAAGAGCACTGCCGCGCCAAGCCCGTCTGCGGCGGCTGCCCTCTTTTGGACGGTTGCCGCTACGGGAGCCGCCTGCGGAAGCGGGAAACGTTTCTCAAAGCGTATTCCTCACCGCTGGTGCCGGGCGCGATATGACGCGCCCGGCGCGCATGCTTGGGGGGGCGGCCTTGGAGCGGGCATGGGACGCCTTGGAACGCGGGGAGCCCCGCAAGGCGCTGGGCTCCCTCGCGGGACGGATTCCGGCGGCCATGGCTTGCGAACGCGATTTCCTGGCCGCGGAGGCCTGGCGCGCCATGGGCTATTTCGCGAAGGCCGAGGCGCTCTACCGCCGCGTCCTTCCCCGCGCGGACGCCGGGCGGGATCTGCGCGCGGATTCGGCGGCGGCCTTGGCGTCCATCTGCCGGAGCCTCGGGCGCGTCAATCTGGCGCGGGCGTTTTTGCGCCGGGCCCGAAATCTTTTCGGGAATAATACGGCGCGAGAAAACCGGAGGCGGCTTGAGCTCGAGGAGGCCCTGATCGAGCGGGCGCAGGGGCTCTACCCCCAATCTCTGCGGCGATTTAAGGTTCTTTTGTCCGTTTTCGCCGCGGAAAAGGATTTCGCTTCCGCCGCCTTCGTGCTTTGGGCCATGGGCGGCGCCCGCCGCTTTTCGGGCGATCTGCGCGGCGCGCTCGCCGATTTTAAGTCGTCCTTGGCCTTTGCCCGCAGGGCCGCGGACAAGACGGCCGAGGCGTACGCTCTCCTGGGTATGGGGGGCGCCGCGCGGGTCGCGGGCCGACCGGCCGATTCTGAGCTTTACTACGCGCGCGCCGCGCGCCTGCTGTCCGGCACCGAGGACGTCTTCGGCCAAGCCTACGCGGAGTGTGGCTTGGCCAACGCCTTGCGGCAAAAAGGCGACTACGCGCGGGCCGGCCGGCGCTATAAGCGGGCGCATCGGCTCTACGCGTCGATCGGAGACGCGGTGGACCTGGCCTACGTGGACTGGGGCCTGGGCCAAGTCGCTTTCCACCTGGGAAATCCCGAAGGAGCCCGCCGGCGCTTCGAGGCGGCTCTAGCCGCGTTCGAAAAAGCGGGAGAGGCGCGCGGCGCCGTGATTTCCCTCACGGCTTTGGCCGCCGTCCTTCATTCCTCGGGGCGGACCCATGCCGCCGAAGCCTTGTTCCGCCGGGCGCTGCGCGAGAGCTGCCGGGCGAAAATCCACGCGCACCTGGAGGCGCTGACGTGAACCCAAAGACATCCCCGCCGCTTTTGCCTGTTTTTATTCTTCTTTGCGCCGCGCCGGTCTCGGCTCTGACGCAAAGCGCGCTTCCCGCGGCCTCCTCTTCGACCGCGTCCGCCGCCTCCGTGTCGACGGCGGCGCCGGCCGGTCTGGCCCAGTCCGCCCCGGATTTGGACGAAGAACTCAAATTGGCGGATGAGGATTATGAGGCGGGGCTGCAGGATTTCAAGTCCAGCGAGACCGCGCAGGGGCGGGTCGAGATGGCCCGGGCCTTCGGCATCGTCGTTTCCAACTTGGGCGATCCGGACTTGGGCGAGTCCCTGCGATCCGACTTCGGGGCTATTCTCTATAAAATCCACAACTGGAACGAGCTGGGCCAAGCCGGCGACGCCGCGCCGGATTTGGACGTCTCGCCTGAGGCTCTGGCGGTCTCCACCGGGACGGCCGTCAAGATGCAGCCCATCCCTCTTGATCCGAGCAATCCCATCGTCCAGCGCTTCATCCAAATCTACACGCAGCGCCGCCCGCGCTCCGTCGAGGAGGCGCTCTCGCGCTCAGGCCTCTACCGCGACATGATCTTGAAGGCCCTCAAGAAAAAGGGCCTGCCGCCGCAGCTCCTCTACTTGGTCATGACCGAAAGCGAGTTCAAGTACGACGCCCTCTCGCGCTCGGGCGCGGCCGGCCTTTGGCAGTTCATGCCGGGCACCGCGCGCAAATACGGCCTGAAGGTCACCTATTGGAACGACGAGCGCTATCTTCCGGAGAAAGAGACCCAGGCCGCGGTC
>JAGWJU010000195.1 GCA_028865585.1 Elusimicrobiota bacterium
CGTCCCCAGCGGCCGCAGCCCCGGCGCGACCTCGTAGACTCCCTTATCGAGCGGAAAATAGCGCGCGGGCGCGGCAAGCTTCAAATCCGTCGAAATCATTTCCTGGCTGCCACGGCGAAATGGAAGAAGTAGCGGTTCAATCCTTCGAAGTCGGAGCGGTATTCCGAGCCCCCCAGCCAGGCGTCGCAGAGCATTTCCCGCGCGCGGGTGAGCTCCTTCAAGCGGCGCCGCCAGCGCGGATCTTGAATCGTGAAGTCCATGAGTTCGAGAGCCCGAATGACCGCGCCGTCGAAGAGCCTTGGGTCCTTGCCCCGCCACTTCAAGGCCCGGCTGACCTCGCTGCCCACGTTTCCCAATTGCGCGGCCAGGGACATGGTCCCCCAGCGTCCGCTGGCGGCCAAATCGGAGTGTTGGGCGGACATGGGCTTTTAGGAAGGGATGAGGGACTCGACGATGCCCAGGATGCGCTCCCGGATTTTGGGGTCCTCGACGCCGCGGGAGCGGTTGTTTTGCGACGGGCGCACGTTGATCATGGAGTCGAATTCGACGCGTTCCTTCTCCGCGTTGCCGGGGTAAATGTTGATGCCCCATAAATTCTCCTGCTTGGAGCCGCCTTCCAGCAGGAGCGCCTCCTCGTCGCTGTGGAGATCGCCGCCCAGGGCCAGCATCTTTCGCTCGACGTCGACCGTCGCCTTGATCATCTCTCCGAACTGGGCCTCGGCCATGGCCGCGACATCAGAGAGGGGAATGGGCTTGTCGACGAGTTTTATTTCCATGAATGAGAGCGGCGCGAATAAAAAATGGGGTGACTGAGGGGACTTGAACCCCCGACCTCCTGGTTCACAGCCAGGCGCTCTAACCAGCTGAGCTACAGCCACCGAGCGAGCCATTATATCAATTCGCCGCCGCGTTCCGTCCGCGGCTTCCGGGCTTTTGGACCTAGAGCCCAGCGGGTCTTTCGCCTCTTTTTCTTCAGGGGGCCGGATTCCATACTTCCGGTATGGCTAGGAAACTTGTGAACTCCGTGAGTCCGGCCGCGATGCTGGCGCTGTTCTTCGGCGCCCTGTTCGCGCTGGGCTTCTGCGCCGGCGTCGCCTCGGCCTGCCTCTAGGCCGTCCGCGTCTTGCCCGTTCAAGCGGAGCGTCCGGGCCGCGCTTGGGCCTTAAGGCCTAAGCGGGCGTGGGACCCGCGGGACTTGTCCGGCGCGCCCAATCCGGCTACACTCATGAGCGTGAAGAAGAAACTCGAGGGATGTTTCGCGGCGGGGCTCGCTTTTGCCCTGATCGTTTTGGGCGCCGCCCCCTCGCGGGCCGCCTCCCCCGCTTTTAAGCGCGGCATGTCCGCCTTGGACGCGAAGAATTATTCGCGCGCCATCATCGATTTTCGGAGAACCATCCGGGCCGAACCCCGCAACAGCGCGGCGTATTTTCTCATGGGCTACGCCTATTATCAGAAAGGATTCGCCGGCGGCAACCCCGAGACCGCCGATAAAAAAGACGCCCGGGAGACCGTCGCGGCCTACAAGAAGGTCCTCGCGCTCGACCCCACGCTTGAGAGCGTGGCCAAGCCCTACGAGTTTTACTTTACCCAGGCGCTTTCCTATGAATGCTTAGGGAAAAAGGCCGACGCCTTGAAGTCTTTCGGGAAGGGCATCGAGGCCGCGCCCGACAATTTCCTGATTCCCCTCTACGCCGCGCGCCTGCGCTTTTTGATGCAGGACATCGAGAAAGCCAAGGCGAATTTGGCCTTGAGCTTGAAGCGCGCGCAGGACGCCGGGCGCCGGGCCGATCTGGTCAAGCTCATCCGTTCGAGCGCTCTGTTCTCCTCCATGGCGGACAACGCGGTGCTTTCCCCGCTGTTGGGACAAGGCGGCTCCGGAACGCAGGCCGGCGGGGACGGCGCGCTGCACGATTCTCTGGGCAACCAGGCGGCCGCCATCGCTCTTCCTCCGCCGTCCATCAGTCCGGACGAGCGCGCGGTCTTGGCGCGTATCGCGGCCGGAGACCAGGCGTTTAGGAGCGCGCGCTACGCCGCGGCGCTGACGGCCTACCAGGACGCGCTCGCGATGGACTCGCGCGCGGAGGTTCTGGGCCGCGGCCGCCGGGCGCTCATCGAGGGCCAAATCGGCCTGTGCCACCGGAGCCTCGGGCTCACCGCCTTCGCGGCGGCGGATTTTAAGACAGCCGTTTCCCTGATGCCCTTCGACGCCGAAGCGCACTACCAGCTGGCCTTGGCGGACGCGGTGCTGGGCCGGACTGCGCAGTCCTTAGGCCAGCTCAAGTGGAGCTTCGAGACCGCGCCCTCGCAGGCGGACCTGCGCCGCTACCTGGTCTTGTCGAAAGTGGAAGCGGACTTCGGCGCGGTCCGCGGCCTGACGGGCTATTCCGCCTTGGCCTCCCGTTATTCGGGACCGTCGCCCGACCGCTAAGCGCGGCGCCCGTTTTTCATGAGCAAGGCAGCGGAACAAGATCCTTTTTTGACGCGCATTCCCGCGCGCCTCGATCGCCTGCCGTGGAGCCGCTTCCACTGGCTGGTGGTGGCGGCGCTGGGCATCACCTGGATTTTAGACGGCTTGGAGGTCACGCTCAAGGGCGCCGTCAGCGGCGTGCTGCAGCAGCCGGGCGTGATGGGCTTTTCCCCCGCTCAAATCGGGTCCATCGCCTCGGCCTACCTGGCCGGAGCCGTGCTGGGGGCCCTGGTCTTCGGCTATCTGACCGACCGGTGGGGGCGCAAGAAGCTTTTCTCCATCACGCTGGGCGTCTATCTGCTGGGCGTCCTTTTGACCGCGCTGTCCTGGAACCTGGCGAGCTTCGCCTTGTTCCGTTTTTTGACCGGAGCCGGCATCGGCGGCGAGTACGCGGCCATCAACTCCGCCATCGACGAGCTCATCCCGGCCAAGCACCGGGGGCGCATCGATCTCATCGTCAACGGCAGCTACTGGATCGGCGCGGCCCTGGGCTCGGGGGCGACGCTCGTCATCCTCGATCCCAAGATTTTCCCCCCGTTCTGGGGCTGGCGCGTGGGCTTCGGCATCGGCGCGGTCATCGGGCTTTTCATCCTGCTCTTAAGAAAGTTCGTGCCGGAAAGCCCGCGCTGGCTCATGACCCACGGCCGCCGCGAGGAAGCCGAGGCCGTGATGCGCGGCATCGAAATTTCGGTGGAAAACCAGCACGGGAAGCCGCTCGAGCCCGCGGCGGGAAACGGCGTCCTCATCCATCCGGGACGGCATTTTGGCTTCGGCGCCGCGGCCAAATCCATGCTCGGGCGCTACAAGAAGCGATCCGCCCTAGGATTCGCGCTCATGATTTCGCAGGCGTTCCTCTATAACGCCATCTTCTTCACCTACGCCCTGGTCCTGACCAAGTTTTACAACGTGCCGCCGGAAAGCACGGGTCT
>JAGWJU010000196.1 GCA_028865585.1 Elusimicrobiota bacterium
GCGCGAGGCCGAGGTTCATCAAGGCGGCCGGCCCCGGGTTGCCCTGGAGCGAAAGGGCTTTCAAGCCGGGGTGCTTCGAGCGCAGCCACTCCATGGTTCCGTCGTCCGAGCCGCCGTCGACGATGACGAGCTCCCGCGGCGGCGCGGTTTGAGCGAGGACGCCGCGCAGGCACTCCTTGAGGTAGCCCAGCCGGTTGTAGGTGGTGAGGACGACGCCGGTGTCAGTTCGCACGGGAGCGCTCTCGCGGCGCTTGATTGAGGATCCGGACGGTCGGCGGGTTGAGCGGGATTCCCAGGCCCCGGACGAGCCCCTCGAGCCGGCCGTGGCGCTCTTGCCTGACGGCGTAGGTGTTCGAGCCGTCCGCGGACTCCCAGCGCAGGCGGTCGCGCAATGGCGTCTTGAGGCCGTAGCGCTCCGGATGGGCGTCGAGCGCGGAGCCCTTCGGGACGTCGCACAGGGAGGTCGAGATTTGCCCGATGAACGGCGCGTTGCGGCGCACGAAGCCGAGGGTCTCTTGGAAGTCCTCCTCCGTTTCCCCCGGGAAGCCGACCATGAGGAACAGGCCGGGCAGGATGCCGGCGGCCTTGGTCGCGCGCAGCACGTCCTCGGCGTCCGAGACGGCGAAGTTCTTGTTCATGAGCCGCACGACTTTTTGGCTACCGCTCTCCAGGCCGTAGATCAAGGTCTGGCAGCCGCCCTGGCGCACGGACTTTAAAAGGCCCGGAGTCATGGTCTTGTGGACGATGGCCATCGCGCCCCAGCCGAAATCGCGGGCCGGATTCCGGGTCCGGATCTCCGCGCGGAATTGGGCGAGGAGAATCGAGAGCTCCGAGAGGACGCGGACGTTGCCGTTGATGAGGGAATCCCCGAACATCATGAAGCCGCATTCCGGCCGGCGTTCGAACTGGTGCCGGATTTCCGCGGCGATGCGCGGCGCGCTCATGGAGCGGTAGAATTTTTGCTGGAGAATGTGGGTGCAGAACGCGCACTTGCGGACGCACCCCCGGCTGGCGTTGAGGTAAAAGTAGCCGTCGTAGCCCTGGGCCGGGAAGCCGTCGAAGTCCATGAAGGGCAGATCGTCGAGGCTTTTGGTCTCCGGGGCGTCGCCGCAGTCCGTGACGCGGCCCCGTTCTCGGACGAGGAAGCCGGGCAGTTTGGGAAGGCTTTTGGAGCCGGGCCGGAAGGCCCGCGCGAAGGCGGCGAGCGACGCGTCGGCTTCTCCCAGCGCCACCGCGTCCACCGGGCCCGAGGAGGCCATGTCCTCGGCCAGCGTGTCTCGCAGGCATTGGGCCCCTCCGAAGACGACGGCCGTCCGGGGGGATTCCCGCTTGATGCGCTCCGCCATGTCGAGGCTCATCTCCTCGGTCCCCACCAGCACGGAAAATCCCACGATGTCCGGCTCATCCGCCAGAATGGCCCCGACTTCCTCGTTCAGCGCGGCGTCCAGCCGGCGGGGGTCATTTTTGATGGAGGCGATGAGGTCGTTGGCATCCTGAAGCCGCCCGTCCGGCGCGGCCCGCGGCACGCCCAGGCGCCGGCGCAGGGAGAGGCTCGAATCCCGGACGAAGTGCGCGAGTCCCGAGCGCTTCAAGTGGGCGCTTAAAAGCGCCAGCGAGCCGGGGGGGGTGCCGGGGAAAAAGGCGGGAGCCTGGATGAGCCCGACCCGAGCCGGGCGGTTTGCGCTCACGGGCATGGGCCGCGGCCGGTCGCGGCCCAATCAGCGCGGGAGGCCGGCGATGTCGTCGAGGAGCCGCCGGCGCGCCCGAGCGCTTTTCCGGGACAGGGACATCCGTTCCGTGAGGCAGCATATACTCGTCGCGGACGCCCAGGGACTGTTCGTCATGGACAGAAGGTTTCCCGCCGAAACTAAAATAGGGATGACGTAGCGTTTTTTAGACGGCTGCTTGCCTTTCTCTTTCGGGGTGTTCTTTTTGATGGCACGGCACCTCGGCGCTGAGAAGTGTAAAGCAAATAACGGCTTATTATAACATGTAAATCAGCGCCGCGAGACCCTTTATGTCAAGGCGTTTTTCTTCGCGGCCGCGCCGCGGCTCAGCATCAGCCGCATGCGCCCTCGGGTCAGCGGGTTGAGGTAGCGCGCGCCGAGCGCCTTTCGCCACCAGGCCAGCGCCTCGTCTTGGCGGCCCATGTTCCGCAGAGCGAGGCCGGCGAGCCAGCAGGCGTAATAGGGCGCCGGATCCGCCGCGGCCAATTTCCGGGCGGCGGAAAGCACGGCGGGCCAGTTTTTCTCCTTATGACGGCGCGCCGCGAGCCCGTAGAGGACGTCGATGGGGTGGGAGTCCGCGAACCGGGGGATTTTCCAGCGGCGGGAGAGGATCCGCCTGTTTTTCTCGAGCGCGGGGGGAGGGGCGTTGCGGTGCAAATGCTCGTGACGAATCCAGGCTTGGCCGCAGTAGAGGATTTTCCCGCCCGCCTTCCTGACCCGCAGGCAGAAGTCGGCGTCCTCCATCTGCTGCCGGAGGGCCTCGTCGAACCGCGTGCTCCGCGAGACGTCCTCGCGCACGAGCATGCAGGCGCCGCTGACGCCGTCGCAAAAGCGCGTGTAGCTCCGTTGGCCCAAATCCCGCTCGCCGTGCCCCCAGCCGGTCGCCAAGATCAGCTCGGCGCTGTGGATGAGGCCCGCGTGATCCTTGTTGCGGCAGCCGATGACGGAGGCGCGGGCGTAGCGGGGGAGATTGCGGGCCAGCACGCTTGCCCAGCTGCGCGTGATTTCGGCGTCGTCGTCGAGACAGAGGCGCCAGCCGGGAAGCGGGCCCGCGCGCTTGGCCAGGACGTTCAAGAGCGCCGCCTTGCCCGCGTTGCGCGGGGACGAATAAACCTCGGCCTCGCCGCGGGCGGAGAGCGCCTTGAGAAAACTTCTCGTTCCGTCGCGGGAGGCGTCGTCCGCGACGAGGACGCGGTGGGGGATGCCGCGCAGCCGCTTCTTGACTGAGTCCAGGCAGCGCTTGAGGGTGGGCAGGGCGTTGCAGGTTATAATCAGGGCGACGAGCGCCGGCGTTTCCGGCGCGCGGCGGGCTTTGGTCACAGGAGTTCCGGCGGCACGCGGCCCGGCTTGAGGTAGGTCTTGGGCGGCGCCGGGCGGAGGCTCTCGACCAGCGCGCGGCGGCCGCGCACGAAAAACCGGATCTCCAAATCCCAGAGGCGCAGCAGGTGGAGCTTGCCGGGCTTTAACTGCGAGCGGTCGCGCGGGTTGCGCGGGTCCTGGCGCAGGATTTGGCCGACGGCGGCCTTCAACTCCGGCCGCGCGGGCGAGGCCAGGCGCTTGACGTGCGCGAGCGCCTTTTTGGAGAAGCCGACCGAAAGCATCGCGTCGGGCGCGCGCTCGGCCCAGCCGCCCGAGGCCTCGGGCAGGCAGTCGTAAGACGGA
>JAGWJU010000197.1 GCA_028865585.1 Elusimicrobiota bacterium
GCCCCAGAGTTCAGCGGCGCCTCAGAATCCGACGGCGCCCAAACCCGCGCCCTCGACGCCCCCTTCTTCCGGCCCGGCACCGCGGCCGCCCCTGCCCCAGGGCAAGGGCGGCCATGCCAAACCCTTTTTCCGGCCCGGACCGCATGGAGCGCGGCGTCCGCACCACGGTTCGCATCATCGCCACAATAGGCACGAGAAGCCCGCGCCTGCGGCGGAGCCGGCGGCGTCCCAAGCCTCCTCGACGGAGAAGGGCGCGCTGAGGTCCCTGGCCGTTCCTTCCATGATCACCGTCCGTGAACTCGCGGAAAAAATGGAGGTCAAGCCCAACGATCTGATCAAGAAGCTGATGGGGCTGGGCATTTTCGCCACCATCAACCAGCGGCTCGACATGGACGCGGCCACCATCGTGTGCCAAGAGTTCGGCTTCGAGCTCAAGGTCGTCTCGATGTATCAGGAAGAGGAAATCGAAAAGAAGGCGAAAGAAGCGGAGAACCCCGAAAGCCTCAAGGCGCGCCCGCCGGTGGTCACGGTCATGGGCCACGTCGACCACGGCAAGACCAGCCTTTTAGACGCCATCCGCGAGAGCCGCGTCGCCGAAGGAGAGTCGGGAGGCATCACCCAGCACATCGGCGCCTACCAGGTAAAGACCCCCAAGGGCGAAGTCACGTTTCTCGACACTCCGGGCCACGAGGCGTTCACGGCCATGCGCGCCCGCGGCGCCAAGGTGACGGACTTGGTCGTCATCGTCGTTTCCGCGGTCGACGGCGTCATGCCGCAGACCGTCGAGGCCATCGACCATGCCAAGGCGGCGGCCGTGCCCATCATCGTCGCGGTCAACAAGATCGACCTGCCAGGGGCGAATCCCCAGAAAATCCGGCAGGAGCTCTCGCAGCACGGGCTCCAGCCAGAGGAATGGGGCGGCAAGAATATTTTCGTCGACGTTTCCGCGAAGAAGCGGCTCAACATCGATCAGCTCTTGGAAATGATCGTGCTGCAGGCCCAGATCCTCGATCTCAAGGCCAACCCGGAGCGGCCCGGCTACGGGATCGTCCTGGAAGCCAGGCTCGACCCGCGGCGCGGCAGCGTCGCGACCGTCCTGGTGCAGTCCGGCATGGTCAAGATCGGCGACTCCTTCGTCGTGGGACTCTGCCACGGCAAGGTCAAGGCGATGCTCAACGACGCCGGAGCGCGCATCGAGTCCGCGGGACCCTCCACCCCCGTGGAAATCCTCGGCATCACCGGAACTCCGCAGGCCGGAGACGCCTTCAGCGTGGTCCGGGACGAGCGCCAGGCGCGCGAGATCGCGGAGAAAAGAAATCTCCTTTACCGCGAGCAGACGCTGGCCCACCAGCGCCACATGAGCCTGGTCGGCCTCAAGTCCCAGATGGGCGTCAAGAAGGAACTCGCCATCGTCTTGAAAGCCGACGTGCAGGGCTCCCTGCAGGCCATCAAGGATTCTTTGGAGGGCCTCTCCACGCCCGAGTACCGGCTGCGGCTCATCCATTCCGGCGTCGGCAACGCCAACGAGTCGGACGTGCTCCTGGCCGCGGCTTCGGACGCGGTCATCCTGCTCTTCCACGTCGAGGTGGACTCGCGCGCCGAGGAAGTGGCCTCGCGCGACGGCATCGAGATCCGCAAGTACGACGTCATCTACGACCTCATCGCGGACGTCAAGGCGGCGATGGAAGGCCTTTTGGAGCCCGAAATCGTGGAGGTCCCCCTCGGCAAGGCCGAGGTCCGCCAGATATTCAAGATCAAGGGCGGCGCCGTGGCTGGAAGTTTCGTGCTTGACGGCAAGCTCGCGCGCGGAGCGTCCGCCAAAGTCATCCGCGGAGGCAACATCCTCCACGAGGGCAAGATCACCAGCCTCAAGCGCTTCAAGGACGACGTCAAGGAAGTCGACAAGGGCTTCGACTGCGGCATCGTCGTCGATGGGTTCGCGGAGTTCCAAACGGGCGATGAGATTCGAGCCGTGACCAAGGAAACCCGGGTTCGGCGCCTCAACCCCGCGCCGTCCCCTCATGTTTGAGCGCCGGGAGCGTCTCCAGGAGCTCTTTCACCAGGAGATCGCTTCCGCGGTCCTCACGATCAAGGATCCGGGGCTTAAGGGCTTCCTGACGGTGACCGGGGTCGATCTAAGCCCCGATCAAAAGAACCTCCATATCTTCTATTCCATCCTGGGGAGCGCGGAGGATAAAAAGAGCGCGGCCAAAGCCCTGGAGCGGGCGGCCCCCTACCTCCGGCAGCTCGCCAAGAAGCATCTCGTCCTGCGGACCATCCCCAACTTCATCTTCGAGTACGACGACACGCCGGCGCGCGCGGCCAGGGTCGAGCGCATCATCCAGCGCCTGGAGGAGTCCGAAGGCCGATGATTTCGTCGGGAATGCTGCTCTTCGACAAACCCGCAGGCTGGACGTCCCACGACGCGGTCGACGCCTTCCGCCGGATTTTCCCCCCGGACACGAAAGTGGGGCATTGCGGGGCGCTCGATCCGATCGCGACGGGGCTGCTCATCATCCTGGTCGGCCCCGCGACCAAGGCCCAGGCCCGCATGCAGGGCCTGGACAAAAGCTATTCCGGAACCATCCGCCTGGGCGTCTCCACCGACACCGGAGACACCGCCGGAAAAATTCTTTCCCAAGCCGAGCCGCCGGCCGTTACGCTCGCCGAATTGGACGCCCTGCTGAAATCCTTCCAGGGTCCCCTCGAGATGCCCGCACCTGCTTTCTCGGCGGTCAAATACAAGGGCAAGGCGCTCTACCGCTACGCGCGCAAGGGCATCGCGGTGCCGGCGCGCATGCGGACTTCCATCATCCGCCGCTGGACCGCGCGTTCCTATGCCGCTCCCGAGCTTGCGCACGAACTCGACTGCTCCAGCGGAACCTACGTGCGCTCCTTGGCGCAGGCCATCGGCAAAAAACTGGGCTGCGGCGCGGTCATGTCATCCCTGCGGCGGGATAAAATCGGCGCGTTCAGCCTGGAGGAGGCGCTGACTCTGGAGGACTTAAAGCGCCTTAAGAGCGCCGATTTGCAGCCTCTTTTGACCCGTTCCCTGCCGCGGCTCTACGCCGCGCTCTCGCCCATGCCGCAAAGCGGCGGCGGCCGGCCTCCGGCGCCCCTAAGCGCTTAGAGCGCGATGGACTTTACGGTTGTCGGCGTGGTCTCCCGCGGCCAGGGCCTCGGCCGGCAGCTGGGCTTTCCCACCGCGAACCTTTCCCCCGATCCGGGCTTCTCGGCTCCGCCCATGGGAGTCTATCGCGTCGAGGTCCTTGAGGGCGCCGGGGAGCCGCGCCGCGCGGTCTGCAATGTCGGCGTCCGGCCCACGCTGGGTGAAGCAAACGCCTTTCTCATTGAGGTGCACATCCCTGGCTTTTCCGGAAATCTTTACG
>JAGWJU010000198.1 GCA_028865585.1 Elusimicrobiota bacterium
TGGCCCGGCGCCAGGCGGAACTCGAAGAGAACCTCCTCCAGGCCAAGCTCGCGGACCAGAGCCTGGACGTCACCCTGCCTTCCTACCGCGAGCCGCGCGGGCGCCTGCATCCCCTGACCTTGGTTATGGATGAGATGACGCGAATCCTCGCGTCGATGGGATTTTCGCTGGCGCAAGGCCCGCATGTGGAGACCGAGCGGCATAATTTCGAGGCGCTCAACATCCCCAAACACCACCCCGCCAGAGACATGCTGGACACCTTCTACTTGAAGGATGCGCCCGGCGTGCTGCGCACGCACACTTCCCCGGTGCAGGTGCGCGTGATGGAAAAACAAAAGCCCCCACTACGCATCATTTGCCCGGGCCGCGTCTTCCGCCACGAGGAAGTCGACGCCTCGCATTCCTCCGTCTTCCATCAGATCGAAGGCTTGGCGGTGGATCAGCGAATCTCTTTCGCGGACCTGAAAGGCACGCTTGATTTTTTCTTAAAGGAGCTTTTCGGCCGCGGCACCCAGACGCGCTACCGGCCGTCCTATTTCCCCTTCACCGAGCCATCGACCGAAGTCGACGTCCGGTGCCTGTTCTGCGCCGGCTCCGGCTGCCCGGCCTGCAAGCGCTCGGGCTGGATGGAAATCCTTGGCGCAGGCGTCGTCAATCCGAACGTATTCAAGGCGGTGGGCCTGGACCCGGCGCAATGGTCGGGCTTCGCCTTCGGCGTAGGCGTCGAGCGCGTGGCCATGCTGCGCCTGGGCGTCTCCGACATGCGGCTTTTCTACGAGAACGATCAGCGCTTCCTTTCCCAATTCAATGAAAATCTCGCTTGACTGGCTTAGGGACTATCTTCCGTCCCTAAACTTGGACGCGGAGGAGCTCTCCAAGACGCTCCTGGGCTTGGGCTTGGAGGTTTCCGGCGTCGAGCGTCGCGGCGCGGCCTTCTCAGGCGTGGTCGCCGCGAAAATTTTATCCGTGGGCAAGCATCCTAACGCCGACCGGCTTTCCGTCTGCTCGGTCGAATCGGGGGGCGAGGTTTTCCCCATCGTCTGCGGGGCCAAGAACATTGCGGCGGGACAAATCGTGCCCTTGGCTCGGCCCGGCGCCAAGCTTCCCGGCGGGCGAACGCTGGCCAAGACCGTCATCCGCGGCGTGGAGTCCCGAGGCATGCTCTGCTCCACGGCGGAGCTCGGCCTGGGCTCCGACCACGGCGGCATCCTTATCCTAAAGCCCGACACACCCAGCGGCGCCGATCTCAGCGCCCTATTGGCCAAGCCCGATTTGGTCTTGGAAGTCGAAGTGACCCCGAACCGCCCGGACTGTCTCTCGCACCTCGGATTGGCGCGGGAACTTTCAGCCGTCTTGTCTTTGCCTCTGCGTCCGCGCGAACCGGCGGAGCCCGCGAAGGCCGCAGCCCCGCTCAAGATCACTCTAACCGACACGAGCGCCTGCCCCTTTTATCTCGGCAAGGCTTTTTCAGGCTTTGACATCAGGCCCAGCCCCGGCTGGCTCTGCGCAAGGCTTGAAGCCGTGGGTCTGCGCCCCATCAACTCGTTGGTCGACATCACCAACTACGTGCTCATGGACATCGGGCAGCCGCTGCACGCTTTCGACCATGACAAGCTCGCGGGCGGCGAAATCGTCGTGCGCTTCGCCAAGCCCGGCGAGCGCATCGCCGCCTTGGATGGAAAGACCTACGATTTGACCGCCGAGTGCCTCGTGGTCGCGGACGCGCAAAAGCCCGCGGCCGTCGCGGGCGTCATGGGCGGATTGGAGAGCTCCATCACGGATAAGACTAAGAATATCCTCTTGGAAAGCGCCTGCTTCGCGCCCGTCGCGGTGCGCCGGACCTCGCAGCTCCTGCGCCTGCGCTCCGACTCCTCTTACCGCTTCGAGCGCGGGACGGACCCCGCGGCGCCGCCTCTCGCCGCGGCCATGGCGGAGCAGATGATCAGAGAACTGTGCGGGAAATCCATTCAAGCGACCACCGAAGGGACGGCAGGGCGCCAGACTTCCGCTTCCGAGCCGATTGCCGTTTCGGCCGCGCGCATCAACGAAATTCTCGGCTCCGATTTCGCCCCGGCTGAAATTTCCGGGGCGCTGGGCCGAATCGCCGCCAAGCAAGACGCAGCGGGACACGGCATCGAATTCACCCCTCCCACCTATCGCCGAGACTTGGCCACCGAATGGGACTTGGCCGAGGAAGCCGCACGGCTTCTGGGCTACGGACGGATTCCCGCCCGCGCTCCGGTCTCGGCTCCCGCGGCCTCCAAACTCGCGCCCATCGCCGCGACCATCCTCCGCAGCCGCACGCGGTTGGCCGCGGCCGGGCTCTCCGAAGCCTTCAATCAGGATTTCACGTCGGAAAAAATCCTCGCCGCCGCGCGGCAAATGGAAGCGGCTTCCTGGGCGCGGCCGGCCAACCCCCTCTCCGAGGAAGGCGCGGTGCTGCGGCCAAGCCTTCTGCCGGGACTCCTGCAGAACGCGGCGCTTAACTTCAACCGCGGCGCACGGGCGGTAAGGCTCTTTGAAATCGGCAAGGCCTACCGCATGGAGAAGGGCGCCGTCGCGGAGGGCTGGCGCGCCGCCGGAGTCGTCAGCGGAGCCGCCTGCGAGCCGTTCTGGCAGGGCCCGCTCAACGCCGACTACGATTTCTACCGCCTTAAAGGCGTGGTTGAGAACATGCTGCCCTCCTCTGTCCAAACGATTTTCCGAGCGGAGCCAGAAACGGCAGCCCCTTTAAATCCCAACTGGTCCGATTTGGACAGGCTGTTCCATCCCGGACAACGCGCGGCGGCCTCCTCCGGAACGGGCGCTTTCCTCGGCCTGGCCGGCTGCCTGCACCCCCAAGCCGCAGCGGCTTGGGACTTCGGGGCGCGGACGGTTTGCCTCTTCGAAATCGATTTGGACGCCCTGGCGGCGCTTTCCGAGGGGCCGGCCGCGAAGTTCGCGCCCTACAGCCAATTCCCGGGTTCTTGGCGGGATCTCTCCGTCGTGGTACCCAAGAGCGCGCGCTATGCCGAAATTGAGAAGACCATCCGCGAGGCTGCGGGAGAGAATCTCAAAGGCATCGCCTTGACGGACGTTTTTTCCGGAAAAGCCGTCGAGGCCGGAAAAATCAGCATGACGCTGCGGCTTTCCTTCGGACGCGATGACCGCACGTTGACCGACGAGGAGGTCGCTTCGGCCGTCCAAGGCGCCGTGGACGCCTTGGGGAAGAGCCTGGGCGCGCGCCTGCGCGGGACATGACGCTCCACGGGCTCAAGAAGCTCGAGTCCCTGGCCGAAGCCTCCGCCAAAAGGCTGCGCCATCTCTCCGAGGACAACGCCCGCCTGACCAAGGAGGCGGCGAAGCTCGCGGC
>JAGWJU010000199.1 GCA_028865585.1 Elusimicrobiota bacterium
CGCCTGGCCGGAGCCGAGGTCGTGGGGTTGGCTCCCGAGCGCATGGCCGAGGGCTCAGCGTCGGCCATCAGAAAGCTTCTTGCGCGGCTCTCGTGGCCCCTGGATTCCGTGGATCTCTTTGAAATCAACGAGACCTTCGCCTCCCAAACGTTGGTCGACATCAAGGCACTGGGCCTAGACCCTGAAAAAGTCAACGTCAACGGAGGCGCGCTGGCCTTGGGACATCCGTTCGGCGGAACCGGGGCGCGCCTAATTCACACCTTGCTTTTGGAGCTTGCCCGGCGCGGCCTTAAGCGCGGGCTTGCCGCCATCTGTGTCGGCGGCGGTTTGGGCATCGCGGCCGCGGTGGAGCGCCTTTAACCTCTCCCCAAAACAATGGAAAACGCGCCGCCCCCCTGCTATACTCACTTCCACCCGATGAGCAGAAAAGCCCCCGCGTTCCTGAGCGCCGCCCTCCTTCTCGTCTCCGCCTTGGCGGGATGCGCGCCCAAATACGCGACCTACGCGTCCGTCAACGGGGATTTCCGCTGTCTGGCCCCCTGGCGCTGGAAAGTCATCACCGCCCACGAAGGGACGCACTACACGGACACCACGTTCATCGGTCCCTTCGATCCGAAATTTTACCTCGGGGCGCCTAGCCTGAGCATCCGCTGGTACCGGGACTATGCGTCGCACAGGCTGGGGGACGGATCTCTGGAAATGTACTCGGGCCCGGACGACTACATCCGGCAGACCCTGCGCAATGTTTACGGCCCCGAATCTCAACTGGCGCAGCCCATGAACGAAGTGTTGGTCGCGGGCCTGCCGGCCAAGCACTTCGTCGTGCTCTCCGAGGCTCCGGCCCCCGCCGGGGCGCGCTGGGGCGTCCTGACCGATCAGACCACCGGCAAGAGGTTCGTTCCGCAAAAGCACGCCTACGTGGTCGTGCCGGTGCCGGACGGGTTCTACGTCCTCATCTACCCCGCCACGGATCCGGGCTACGCCGATCACCTCGCCCAGTTCAACACGATGGTCAATACTTTTTTCCTGGCGAAGGACGGCCCTGCCGGGCAAGCCTTGGCCTCGGGATCGGGATTTTCGGGCGCGCCCGCGGGTTCGGCGCCATGAGCGCGGTCCGGACGCGGGACCTCCGGCTAAGCCTCGACATCCACGCCAAGGCCGACGACATCTATAAGGCGCTGACCTCGGCCACGCGGCTGTGCCGCTGGTGGCTTGAGGGCGCGGAGACCGATGCGCGCAACACCGGCCGCTTCCGGATGGTCTGGCCCAAGCTCCGCGCGCCCGACTCGCGGCAGCCCTTCCCGCCGCACGTCGCGCGGGGCGAAAGCGAAGGCGTGTTCGTGGATCTCGATCCGGGGCGCAAGGTCGCCTGGCTGTGGAAAGCGTCTCGCCGAAAAGACATCCCCCTGTTGGCCAGCTTCTTCATTCGCCCCAAGCGCCGCGGCTGCGAGGTGACCCTGGTGCACGCCGGATTTTCCAAAAGCCGCGCCGCGGATAAGCGCTACACCGGCTGCGCCGCGGGATGGGAAGACTGCCTCGCCAAGCTCAAGCTCTACTTGGAGGCCGGCCGCAGCTGCCGCGCGCAGGTCCTGACTTTCGCGGACGTGCCGCGGCTCAAAAAGGCCGCGAAGTGATTCCCGCCCTCGTTATCTCTTTGGCCCTTGTTCTCTCCGCGGCCATCTTCTACGCCGCGCTGGTCTTAAGCGCCCGCAAGAATGCAGAGGCTCAAGCCCTGCGGCTTGAAGAAGCCGTGCGCCGCGCCCTCGCCGAACCCGCGAAAGCCGCCCAGGAAGACGCCGCCCGGGCGCGCGCGGAGAGCCGGGAACAGAGCCGCGCCCTGCGCGAGGAAGTCGCGTCCGCGGTGCGCGGCCAGGCGGATTCCGTCTTGGGACGCATTGCGGAGCTGACCAGAATGCAGGAGCAGAAGCTGGAGGCCGTGCGCGAAACCGTGCAGCAGCGCCTGCGCGACATTCAAAAGGACAACGAGACGCGCTTGGAGCAAATGCGCCAGACCGTCGATGAAAAACTTCATGCCACTTTGGAGAAAAGGCTCTCCGAGTCCTTCAAGATCGTTTCGGAGAGCCTCGACCGGGTGCAGAAGGGCCTGGGCGAGATGCAGCAACTGGCCACCGGCGTGGGAGATTTAAAAAACATCCTGACCAACGTCAAAACGCGCGGCACATGGGGTGAAATCCAGCTGGGGATGCTTTTGGAGCAGGTGCTGGCCCCGGAGCAATATGCCGCCAATGTGCACCCGCGCAAAGGCTCTGGAGAAACCGTCGAGTTCGCCGTGAAGCTGCCTGGAAAAAACGGATCGGACGACGGCGTTTGGCTGCCCGTGGACTCCAAGTTCCCCAAGGAAGCCTACGAGCGCCTGCAGGCCGCCCAGGATCGCGCCGACGCCCAGGCCGTGGCCGCGGCATCCAAGGAACTCGAAGCCGCTCTCAAGAAAAACGGCCGCGACATCAGGGACAAGTACCTCAACCCTCCGGCCACGACGGACTTCGGCGTCATGTACCTGCCCGCCGAGGGGCTCTACGCCGAGGCCCTGCGGCTGCCGGGCATGGCCGAATTTCTCCAGCGCGAGTGCCGCGTGGTCCTTTCCGGCCCTACGACGTTCGCCGCGCTCTTGAACAGCCTGCAGATGGGCTTCCGCACCTTGGCCATCGAAAAACGATCGAGCGAAGTTTGGGCCCTTTTGGGCGCGGTCAAGGCGCAGTTTTCCCAGTTCGGAGATCTCCTGGACAAGACTCACAAGAAGCTGCAGGAGGCCACTCACACCATCGAGGATGCGGCGCGCAAGTCTCGCGGCATCGAGCGGAAATTAAAAGGCGTCGAAGCCTTACCCCACGGCGAGGCCCTGCTTCCAGATTCCGAGGAAAACGCCCCCAGGCCTGCGCCGAACGAGCTGCCTCTTTAAACTCGAACCCCGGCGCCGCGCCTAGCGGCCGCCGTCGAAAGAAAGCCCGAAACGGGACAGGCTAAACGCCGCGCGGATTTTGCTCCAAGGAGATGCCGCGGCCGCCACGGCGGAGGCGGGGACGCGCGCTTGGCTCTCGAAGAGATCGAGCAGATTCCTGGTCGCGCCGCCGGCCTCGGCCATGCACTCCTTCGCGATGGTCTCGAGTGCCGCCGGCGGAGAGGGCGGCAGGCCGCTCCGGGCCTTGTTTCTCTGGTAAATCTCCTCGCTCGGCGTCGAATCCTTGAGTTCTTTTTTAGTGATGGGCGGAAAAAACGACATGGAGGCGTCGGCCGCGGTTTCGGCATGAGCCGCGCCGAAGTTAGCCGCCGCCGCGGTCACGGCCTGGGCGCCGCCTTGTCCCAAGGAC
>JAGWJU010000200.1 GCA_028865585.1 Elusimicrobiota bacterium
CGTACGGCAGCGAGGCCTTTTGATCCGGAATGGAAGCGCCAAGACTTCTCCACTTCGACACGAGCGCGTCTTCTTGGGCGGGGCTCAGGCCAGAAATCCCTTCAAGTCCCGCCGCGGTCTTGGCCGCATACCAGGCGCTCTTGGAAATGGTCTTGGTCGCGATGCGTGTTTGATTGCCTGCAATCTCGCGGGTGATGTCTTTAATGAAGCCCGCTTTGATATTGTTGGGAATCCAATCCACGGACGGGAAATGGTTGCGCGTTTGATAGGAGATGACGCCGTCCTTGTAGCGGATTTTCTGCAGAAGCGCCGTCCCTCCCGCCAAATCAGGATCGAGGGAAAAAGCCATAGTCTCCTCGACGAACGTCGTGCAGTCCAAGGCCGAGAAGCTGACGATGGGATTGCGGTCGAACTCGCCTTGAGGGCCCTCCCCCATCGGTCCCAAGACGTAGGGCGTGCCCAGGAAGTAAGAACTGACCACCTCAATGCGATCCTGCAGGTTCGGATGGTCGTTGCCGATGCGGCGAAGAGCCTGCGCGATGTCCTGCGGCGGCATGCCGTAGAAACTCGATGAATCTTGAGCTCGGACCGGCAGGGTGCAGGCGCTCATAATCAGGCACAGGGCGGGCAAAACGGCGCGGCCAATCCGGATGATTTTGCACCGCGCTGGCATCATGTCTATAATTATAAGGTCGATCGCTTCGAATTGCAAGAGAAACGCCGCCTATGAAATACGCCTGCATCCACGGACACTTCTACCAGCCCCCCAGGGAAAACCCCTGGACGGGAGAAATCGAACGCCAGCCCTCGGCCGGGGACGATCACGACTGGAACGCCCGCATCTCCCGCGAGTGCTACCGCCCCAACGGCGAGGCCCGCATCGTGGGCGCGGACAACATCCTGCTGCGCACCGCCAATAATTATTCCTGGATGAGCTTTAATTTCGGACCGACGCTGCTCAACTGGATGGAGACGCACGAGGATTGGACGTACCGGCGGATTCTGAAGGCCGATCATGAAAGCCGCGGGCGCTTGAACGGCCACGGCAACGCCATTGCCCAGGCCTATAATCACATGATCATGCCCTTGGCCAATGCGCGCGACCGGGAAACGCAGGTTCGTTGGGGCGTAGGCGACTTCATCAGCCGCTTCGGCCGAGTGCCCGAATCCTTGTGGCTCCCCGAGTGCGCGGTCAGCGACGAGGTCATGAGCCTGCTGGCCCGCCACCGCTTTAAGTACGTGATTTTAAGCCCCGAACAGGCCGCGACCGTGATCTCTCCCGAAGGCAAGCGTCTCGAAGTCCGCTCCGGCGACCTGGACGCGCGCCGCCCCTACCTCTGGGAAAGTCCGGACGGCTCGGGGAGCATCACCGTCTTTTTCTACGATATGCGGCTTTCCCAGGACGCGGCATTTTCCCACCTGATGTCCAACGCCCCGGCGGCCGCGGAGCGCTTTGATCGGGTCTACGCGGAAGGCGAGGACGGGCTGGTCTCTCTCGCTTCGGATGGCGAAACCTACGGCCATCACCAAAAATTCGCGGAGATGGGTCTGGCCTATCTCCTTACGGAGTCGTTTAAGGCCCGCGGCATCTCCGTGGTCAATTACGGCTGGTATTTGTCCCGCCACAAGGCCGACTGGCGCGTGGAATTGGCCCAGGGGGCCAAAGGCCTGGGGACCTCCTGGAGTTGCTCGCACGGCGTCCTGCGCTGGATTGAGGACTGCGGTTGCGGATCGGACGGACGGCCCATGGCCTGGAAAAAGCCTCTGCGGGACGCCTTCGATTTTCTGCGCGACACGCTGGCCGCGGCCTATGAGAAGGAGGCCGGAGATCTTTTTAAAGATCCATGGGAGGCGCGGAACGACTACATCCGCGTGCTGCGCGGAGGCAAGGCGGGGCAACGAGACTTCTTCGCGCGCCATCTGCGCAGGAAGACTTGGGCCACGGACGCCGCAATCAAGGACCGCGCGCTGCTTCTCCTGGAGATGCAGAAATACGCCATGTTCATGTACACCAGCTGCGGCTGGTTTTTCCAGGACATCACGGGCTTGGAGGCGTCGCAGAACATCAAATACGCCCGGCGGGCGCTGGAACTATCCCACCAAGCCTGCGGGCTTGACGTGAGCAGTCCCTTCAATGCCCGCCTCGACGCGGCGTTTTCGGCGGCGGGCGTCAGCCGGCCTGCGGCGTAGCAGGAGCGGGCGCTCGGCGCATCTCCTCGCGCAGATAGTGGATGACGACCGGCGCCAGGATAAGTCCGGCCAGGCCCATGCACTTTTCACCGATGAGCAGGCCCAGGAGGATGATCCAGGTCGGCAGGGCGAATCCCGTTCCCGCCAGCCGGCTGTAGATGAGATATTCCGCCTGGTGGAGAATCAGCAGGAAAATCAAAGTTCCCAAAGCCGCGTGGAAGGATCCCGTGAACGCCGCCGCCAAGATGAGAGCCGAGCTCGAAAAGGCGCCAACGATGGGGATCACGCTGAGCAGGAACGTCGCGACCAGCAGGAAGTGCATCCACGGCAGGCGCGTCACTAGAAGGAAGATCGCCAGGACTGCGCAGCGGAAGACGGCCAGCAGAATCTGAATCCGGAAGATCGTTTCGAAGCCGCCCACGAAAATCCGCACCCTTTCCGAAAACTCGGATAAAAACGAATCAAGAAAACCCCCTTGGGACTCGGCGTCGGCCCACGCGCCTTCCTTCCGAAACGCGCTGAGATGGTAAAGGATGGCCACAAGAATGCTGACTAGAATCTCGAAAAGCTCCCGGGTGAGCACGCCGCTGGTTTTAGTCAGCGCCTGGGCGTGCTCCACCACGGCGGACATGATGACGGCCCGCAGGTCTTCGAGGCTTCCCGGCATGGAGAGGCCGTAGCTTGACGCGAGAGCGTTTAGGCGCGGCAGGACGACGGAGATCATCTCCGGCACGCGCGTGGCCGAAAGCTTAACGAACACCACGATCATCCAGACAAAGAAGACGCTGGAGACCAGGAAAGCTCCGAGCGAAGTCCATAAGGCGGCGGATCGATGCAGCGCGCGCGAAAGCCTCTTATAGGTCAGGTCCAGCACGAAAAACGAGAAAAGACCCGCCAAGAGCTCGGAGCTGAGTTGCCAGTAAACGGCGGCCGCGGCGAAAACCGCGATCGTCCAGTATGAAGCTTTGCGCGCGCCGCTCATCATTTCGCATTTTATGGTACTCAACTCTCCCACTTTTGTCCAGCGTGCGTAGAGATGGGCGTGATCAAAATCTCATTGAAAAACAGCCGGAATCTGTTACACTTAGTCCCGTGGCACACGCCAT
>JAGWJU010000201.1 GCA_028865585.1 Elusimicrobiota bacterium
CACCATCGTCATCTTCGACCGCATGCGCGAGAAGATGGGCGTCATCCGCAACCTGCCCCTGGACCAGGTCATCAACGAGAGCATGAACGAGACGCTTTCGCGCACCATCATCACCAGCGGCATCGTGCTGGCCGTGGTGCTGGTGCTCTTCCTCTTCGGCGGGCAGGTCATCCACGATTTCGCGCTGGCGCTGGTCTTCGGGACCATGGTCGGAACCTACTCTTCCATCGCCGTGGCCGCGCCTCTGGTCTACGAGTGGCACGTGCACAGCTCTAAGAAGCGCCCGCAAGCCCAGGCCGCGATCGGCGGCGCGGCCAAGGCGTCCATAAAACCCGTGGCCAAGCCCAAGCCCGCAAACAACAAGAGGGGGCGCTAGGCCATGCGAAAAATCATCGGCTTCCGGATTGAAATCCGCGCCCACGAGATTTTGCGCCGGGCCAAGAAGGCGGGATTAAAGCCCGAGGACGCGGGCCTGGACGCCGGACGCGTGGAGCTTCTCGCCACGGACGCGGTCAAAGCCGCCAACCCGGCCGTGCTTTTCGAGACCTTTCCCCCCACCGATCCGGATTCTTCGGAGCTCTCCTCCATGCCGGGCTTGGCCTACAGCCTCATTCTGGCGACCTTGGGCACGGGCTTTGAGGCCGCGCGCTCCAAGGCCCAGCAGGAGACGCCGGAGCAGGCCGCCTGGTGGACCGTGCTCGAGGAGATCGCCCTGGACGAGATTTTCCGCTTCGCCTCCGCGCTCATCACGGACGAGGCGGCCAAGGAGTCCTGCACCATCTCCCCGCTTTCCAAGTTCTCGGACCCCGCCGTGCTGCGCAAGGCCCTGGCCAAAATCGACTCGGGCAAAATCGGCGTGACCCTGACCGACGGCGGGTTCTCCCCCGCGCCTTCCTCGGCCGCAAGCTTGTCATGGCTGGCCAAATCCACGGCCAAGAGCCGCGGCCCCGGGCGCTGACGCAATTCACCGTAGTGCGCCCGGGACTGCTCGGCCTCCGGCCTCGACCGCGGCAACCGTGACAACTCGCTTCTCCTGGCGCAGCGTCGTCCCTTACGTCGCCGCGGCCTACCTATTGCTCGTCGGGCTCACCACCCGCCTTAAAGTCGAGGGTCAGGAGCACCGCGACGCCCTGCGCCGCGCCAAGAAGCGCTTCATCTACGTCTTCTGGCACCAGCGGCAGGTGTTCTTCGTCTGGAGCCACCGCGGCGAGCCGGTCTCTATCCTGGTCAGCCGCAGCAAGGACGGCGAGATGATCGCCAGGACCATGTCGCTTTTCTCCATCAAGGCCGCGCGGGGCTCGTCGTCGCGCGGCGCGGTGGCGGGCCTGCGGGAGTTGGAGGATGCGCTCGACTCCGGCCTTGAGCCGGGCTTCACGCCCGACGGCCCCAAGGGCCCGGCGCGGCATATTAAGCCCGGCGCGCTTTATTTGGCGCAGAAAAACGGGGCCGTGATTCTGCCCATCACCAACGCCCTGTCGCGCAAAATCGAGTTCAAGAAGAGCTGGGACCGCTTCCAGGCGCCGCTGCCCTTCGGCCGCGCGGCCATCCGATACGGAGCGCCCATCGAGATAGGCCCGAACGACGACTTGGAAAAGAAAGCCTCGGAGGTCAAAGCCGCGCTTGACCGAATCACCGAGGAGGCCGAGCGCTCGCTCGCCGCATGATTTTCCTGGTCCTGGCCGCCGAGAACGTCCTCTTTCCGGTCGTCGGCTTGGCCGTCGTCTTGAAGTTCGCGCTCTCACGCCGCCGCGCCCTGCTGCGCGGCCTCTTGGCCGAGCTTCCTGAGCGTCTGGGGTTCGTCCCGATGCCCGCTCTCGCCGCCTTGAAGGGCCGCGAGGTCATCTGGGTCCACGCGGCCTCGGCCGGCGAGGTCTCGGCGGTCTCGGAGTTCGTTCGGCGCTTGAAGAGCAGCGCAAAAAATCCCCCCGCCGTGGTGATGACCTGCTCGACCGCGGCCGGGCGCGAGCGGGCCAGGAGCCTCTCCGCGGTGGACGCGGCGCTCTTAGCTCCGCTCGACATCTACTCCGCGGTCTCCCGCTTTTTGATGCAAATAAAGCCAAAGATTCTCCTCATCGCGGAGACCGAGCTCTGGCCGCACATGATCGCGCTGTCCGCCCGGCGCGGCGTCAAAATCGCGGTGGTCAACGGGCGCATCTCCAAGCGCAGCTTCGCGCGCACCAGGCTCTTCACATTTCTGACGCGGCCGTTTTTAGCGAAAGTAGGGCGCGTGGCGGCGCAAAGCGAGGAGCACGCCGCGCGCTTTGAAGCCCTGGGCGCGCCCGCCGAGCGCGTGCGCGCGCTGGGGAATTTGAAGTACGACGTGACGCCCGCCGCGGGGCCCGTCGAGGCCGCGGCCAAAGCCGTTGCGGACCTCGGATGGGAAGGCGCCCCGCTTTTCGTGGCGGGAAGCACGCACCCCGCCGAGGAGGACGTCGTCCTCAAGGCCTACGCGGCCGCGCAAGAGCGCGTTCCGGCCTTGAAGCTCGTATTGGCCCCGCGCCATGTGGAACGCGCGCACGAGGCCGCCCGGAACCTCGAGCGCCGCCGCATCGCGTGCTGCGCGTGGTCCAAGCCCGGGCGCCCGGCGAATTCCTCAGCTCTGCTGCTTGACGCCATGGGGATTTTGCCCGCCTTCTACGGCCGCGCGCTTTTGTCCTTCGTGGGCGGCACGCTCGTCCCCGTCGGCGGTCACAACATTTTGGAGCCCGCGCTCGCGGGCAGCCCGGTCGCCTTCGGCCCCTACACGGCCCACGTGGAAGACGTCGCGCGCGCGCTGGAGGAGGCCGGCGGCGGCTTCAAGGTCCGCGACGCCGGGGAGCTGGCCCTGAAGCTGCAAAGCCTGGCCGCCCTGCCGGAGAAAGCCCGCGCCGCGGCCGAGGCCGCCAAGGGCGCCGCCGCGAGCCTGCAGGGCGCGGTCGAGCGGACGCTCGACGACCTCAAAGACTGGCTCATTCCCGGTGCGAGGCATGTCTAAAGCGGCAGCAGTTTCGCGCAGACTTCCGCTCATCTCCTGCGTCATTCCCACATATAATCGAGCGGCTTTTTTATCGGCGGCCATCGAAAGCGCCCTGGGCCAGGATTTTCCAATATCCGAGTTCGAGATCATTGTCGTTGATGACGGCTCCACGGATGAGACTCCCTGGATTCTGGAACGCTTCAAGGGAAAGGTCAAGGTGATCCGCCAACGCGAGCAGGGCCAGGGCGAAACCCTGCGTACCGGAATTCGTGCCGCGCGCGGGCTAATCATCGCGAGCCTAGATGCGGACGATGTCTGGAAGCCGCAAAAGCTC
>JAGWJU010000202.1 GCA_028865585.1 Elusimicrobiota bacterium
GGTCGGCTTCTCCAAAAAGGCGCTCTCGCACATCAAGCGCCTGGCCTCGCCCGCGCGGCCCGAGTTGAAGGCCGCCGTCGCTCAAATCCTGCGCCAGGACCCGCGCAACCCGCGCGACCGCTCTCAGCTAAAGCCCGGCAAGCTCCACCTGCTGCGCCTCTGGGATTTGGAGATCCGGTTTTTCGTGCGCGGGCGCCGCGCCCTGGTCGAGAGCCTCAGCCCGGCGCCGCCCAAGACCTACCTCAAGCCCGGCCGCGTGCCGACGGAACTCCTGGCCGCCTAGGGCCCGGCTAAGCGCGCCGGGGCGCAACCAAAGACTCGTACGCGGACTCGTAGGACGCGAACATCGCTTGAAGGGAAAACCTCGCCGCGACGCTCGCGCGGCCCGCGTCTGCGATTTTGCGGCGCGCGGCATCCTGGCCCATGGCGCGGGAAATCGCCTGCGCCGCCAGCCACGGATTGCCGGGCGGAAAAAGATAGCCGTTCTCGCCGTCTTGAATGACTTCGGGAACGCCGTCCACGGCCGAGGCCGCGCACGGGACGCCCAAGGCCATCGCTTCTAAAAGCGCGTTGGGCAGGCCCTCCCACAAGGAGGGCAGCACGAACAAGTCCAGGCTTGAAATCCACGCGGCCGCGTCCGCGCGCTCGCCCAAGAAGCGCACGCGGCTGCGCAGCCCCAGGCGCTGCGTGAGCGCCTCCAAGTTGGCGCGCTCGGGCCCCTGGCCCAAAATAACGCAGCGCATGCGGGGAAAGTCGTAGTTTCTCATCCGGATGAGCGCGCGCAGAAGGTTCGCGTGATCCTTCTGCCGGTCGAGGCGCCCGGCCGAGCCGACCAGAAAATCGCCCGGCCCAGCCCCGGCCTCCCGGCGCAGGCGCACGACGTCGGCCTTGAACGCGGCCGCGGCCGGCGCGACGCCGTTGTAGATGGTCCGCACCCTGTCCGGGCGGTAGCCCTGGCGCTCGATGAGATAGGTCCGGCTCGCCTCGCACTCGGAAACCAGCAGGTCATCCCGGCCCTTCAAGGCCCGGTCGAGCGCCAAGGTTCCCCAGGAGCGCGTGCGGTAGGTGACGCGCGGCGAGCTCAGGAGCTTGAAGCCCGCGCCGAGCTTCGCCAGGCGGCAAAGCTGCACGGCCTGGTACATGAAGGCGTGCACCACGTCCGGCTTGCGCTCCGAAATGAGCGCGCGCAGGGCCCGCAGCGTCCGCAGGTCCGGAACGCGCCCCGTCCCGAGGCTGGTCGCGGCAATGCCGCTCTCCGCCAGCTTTTGGGCGTAGACCCCCTCGGGCTTAAGGCTCACGACTTCGGGGACCGCGAATTTTTTGCGGTCGATGCGCGTGGCCAGCGTGTGGAGGGTTTTCTCCGCGCCGCCCAGAGTGGTGGAGGTGGCGACGTAGAGGACGCGGATCACCGAAAAAAGGAGCGCACGGCCCGGCAGACCTTCTCGATTTGGCGCGGGCTCATGTCCGGGAACATCGGAAGAGCCAGAGCGGTCTTGGAGGCCCGCTCGGAGTTCGGGAAGTCCCCCGCGCGGTAGCCCAGGGACTTGTACGCGGGCTGCAGGTGCAGCGGCACGGGATAGTACACGCCGCAGGAAACGCCCTGCCCGCGCAGGTGCTCGGCCAAGGCGTCCCGCTCTTCGCAGCGGACGACGTAGAGCGCGTAGGACGGGCGGTTCTTCGCGTCGCCCGCGGGCGGCAGGCGCAAGGGAAGCCCCGCGAGCTCTTGGCCGTAGCGTTGGGCCAGGGCCCGACGCGCGTCGATCCAGCCGGCCATGCGCTTTAATTTCACGCGCAGAATCGCGGCCTGGATTTCGTCCATGCGGGCGTTGCCGCCCACGCGCACGTGGAAGTAGCCCTTGCCCTCGCCGCGGCCGCAGTTGCGCAGTTCGCGGCAGATGCGCGCCAGAACCGGCGAGGCCGTTGAAATCGCGCCCGCGTCGCCGGCCGCGCCCAAGCCCTTGCTCGGGTAAAAGCTGAACGCCCCCAGGTCGCCCCAGGAGCCGGCGGTCTTGCCGTCCGCGACCGTCAGGTGCGACTGGGCGCAGTCCTCAAGCACCTTGAAGCGGCGCTTGCGGGAGAGCGCCATGATGTCCTTCATGGGCGCGGGGTGCCCGAAGAGGTGCACCGGGATGACGGCCTTGGTCTTGCGGGTCAAGGCGGCGTTCGTCTCCTTGACGCCCATGACCAGCGTTTCGTCGTCGACGTCGGCCAGGACGGGCTTGGCGCCCGTCACGGAGACCGCTGTCGCCGTGGCGATGAAGGTGAAGGTGGGCAGCACGACCTCGTCGCCCGCGCCCAGGCCCAGCGCCTGCAGCGCGATTTCCAAAGCCGAGGTGCCGGAAGACACCGCGACGACATTCTTAAAATTAAGCGCGCGGGCGAATTCGGCCTCGAAGCCGTGAACCTCGGGGCCCAGGATGTAGGCGCCGCGGTCCAAGACGCCCAGAACCGCGCGCTCGATTTCGCGGCGCAGGGCCTCGGGACGGGGTTTGACGTCGAAAAGCGGCACGGCGGATTCAACCGGCATCAGCGAGCTCCTTGGCCACGTAGCGGCCGTCTTGAAACGCCACCTTGGACGCGCGGACCTGGGCGTCGTGCTGGAACACCAGGGTCCAATTTTTCGCGCAGGCCTCGGCCAACAGGCCGCGCTTGATTTCCAGGGTGTCCATCGGAAACAAATCGTAGGCCATGATATAAGGAAGCGGCAGGTGCGCGCGCGTGGGGATGAGGTCGCCCAGAAACACCGCGGTCCGGCCCTCGGACTCGATTTTCACGATCTGGTGGCCGCGCGTGTGCCCGCCCGAGCGCAGAACCCAAAGACCGGGTTCGAGCTCCACGTCGCCCGAGACCAGCTCCAGCTGCTTGGCCTCGTCCAAGGGCGCGAAGTTTTCCTCCAGGTAGCTGGCCTTGTTGCGCTCGTGCGGCGCGTTGGCGTCGGCCCACTCGTCCTTCTGGATGACGTACTTGGCCCTGGAAAAGGCCGGGATGGGCTTGCCGGAGGCGTCTAGCTCCGTGTCGCCGCCCGCGTGATCGAAGTGGAGATGGGTGTTGACCACGAGGCGGATGTCCTCGCGCGAGAGCCCCCGATCTTTTAGCTCGTCCTGCAGGGTCTTGGGCCGGCTGACGGCGTAGATATTGGCGAACTTGCGGTTCTTGTCGTATTTGGAGGACAGCCCGGCGTCCACGAGGACATTCTTGCCCTTGGGCGTGCGGATGAGCAGGCAGCCCAGCGTCAACGTGATGCGGTTGGACTCGTCCGGCTCGTGGTGCCGGCACCAAAGGGTTCTC
>JAGWJU010000203.1 GCA_028865585.1 Elusimicrobiota bacterium
CCTCCTGTCCCCCGGCTCCAACGGCATTTTGCGGCGCAAGACCTCGAGCGCAATCGTCTTCTGGGCCTCGGGGCGATTCGTGATGTGGGAAAAAAGGCTGTCCACGTTAAAGCCCGCGTAGCGCACGCAGCTCTTGCACCACGGATGCGGGTCCCCGGAAGCCATGCCGCGGCGCAGCCCTCGATAGAACTCGCCGTTCCACACCTTGTCGAGCTCGTCGCCTTTGTTCAAGTTCCCGACGTGATCGCCCCACAAGCAGCAAGGGATAATCGAGCCCTGAAGCTCCACGTAGACATGCTGCCACGGGTCGTAGCAAATCGAATTTTCTCCCGGCGCCCGTGAGCCGAAAAGCGGCGGCAATTGCACATGAAACGGCCGCGAGGCGTCCAGGGTGCGAAGCTCTTCGACTGCGCGGCCCGCCGCCCCGACCGCCTCATTGGCCTCCTTCTGATTAAAGAACGGCGACATGGCGATATGGTCGGGAACGAACATGGTCACGTATTGACAGCGCACGGACTGGACGCGCAAGTCCCAGGTCAAGCGCATGAAATCAGGAAGATCGGAAAGGTTGTCGTTAGTCAGGACGTTCACCAGTTCGACGTGTATGCGGTGCCCGAGGTTCAGCCTGTCGCGCGTATCGACGAGGCTGCGGATGTTCGCGATGATCTGCTCGAACTGGCCGTCCAGCTTGGTCAGTTTTTGGTGCAAATCGGCGCGCGAAGCATGCAGGGAAATCTGCAGTACGTAACGACTCTTGGCGATGCGCTCAATAATCGCCGGACGAAGCGGCGTCCCGTTGGTCGTGAAGATTTTTTCCGTCTCCGGAAGAGTCTCGTTGATATAGTCCAGGAACTCCTCGATGCCGGGCACCCACAAAATCTCTCCGAAGCCCGTGAACGTGACTTTCTCGGCGCCGCGGATGAAGTGGCCCATCTTGGCCTCGAAGAAATTTTTGTAGAGGTCCAGACTAAAACGCGAGTACTTTCCCTCAAGGCAGAAGACGCACTTAGCGTTGCAGGCGTTGTGCGTTCCCAACGTCACCAAACGCGGCGTCGAAAACAGCTTATCCTTGCGTTGCTCGAACTCACGATAATTCAGGGCCACGTTAAGCGCGCGCGCGCTCGTTTGAGGCTTGGCCGGTTCGGACGGCCGCTCCAAAGAGGACGCCGCCTTCTCGCACACGGAAAGCTCGCGTCTCAATTCTTCGTCCTGCGGATCCGAAGTTCCCGGGGGGGTCAGAGCCAGCGCCCGGTTCAGATAGTCCGCGGCCCTCTCCGGCCACCCCGTCTCCCTGTAGCACCGCGCCAAGCCGGCCAGCAGGCTCTTGGTCACCGGCTCCCGCAGCAGCGAGCGGCGATAGCAAAGAATGGCCCTCGCGAACTTCTTTTTGTACTCGTAATAAGAGCCCAGCAAAAACCATTTATCCGGCTTGCGTGAAAGCACCCCCGAGGTTTCCGGCACCTTCAAAAATAACGCCAATTTGCAGAACTCCTCGTAGCGGCGGAAGCGCTCGACATAGTTGTTTTCCCCACCGTTGGACTCCCAGAACAGGTGGTGATCATGGTTCGTAATTCCGTAGCGTTCGGGATGCTGGTGCAGCGGCGTGTCCTTGTCGATGACGCAGAACGACTGGCTGGCCAGGATGGAGTCCAAGTACGGTCTTACGCGGGTCAAAAAGGACAAGGTTTCCTGAAACTCATCACGCGTTTCGCTGGGCATGCCGAACATGACGTTGATCTGAGCCTTGACGCCGGCCCGGGCCGTGGCGCGGAGCGTCTTGTAGGCGTTCTCGTTGGTGAACTTCTTATTGATGCGCCAGCGCACCGCCTCCGAGCCGCTCTCGACCCCGTAGCCGAGCCACCGGCACCCGGCCGCCGCCATTTTCTTGAGCATCTTGTCGTCCATGCCCGGCTGGATGATGGCTTGGCCGCCCCAAGTGAATTTAAGCCCGCTCTCCAGGACCAGATCGCAAAAGCGAGAGAGTTCGCGCAAGTTGCCGTTGACCAGAAGTCCCGTGAAGTAGAAATGATTGATGGTCGGATGCTCCGACATCTGGTGCTTGATCTCTTCGAGGATGCGCCGCCCGCTGCGGGAGCGAAACCGTCCCCAGAACTGCCACTCGTTGCAGAAGGCGCAGCGCCGCACGCAGCTGCGTCCGTCGAAGACGTCCAAGCGGTGCGGATCGGAATAAAGGCCGGCGCGGATGTCCTCGCGAAAATCGGAATAATCCGGGAACGGCATGGAGTCCATGTCCATAATGGGCTCCCGATCGCCCGAGTCAATGACTCGGCCCTTCTCATCCTTGACGAGCAGCCCGGGAATGGCCGGCAGCCGGCCCGTGCGCTCCACTCCGGCCAGAGCCTCGACCAAAGTCTGCTCGCCCTCGCCGATGGCGACGCCATCGACGCGCGGATCGGCTATGAACGAGAACGCCGCTTTCTCGCGCGCGCACTGGTAGCCGCCGAAAACGATGAGCCGGGACGGATCCTCGCGCTTGATGCGCCCGGCCAGGGCCAAGCTCGCCAAAAAAGACGTCGTGTGCGTCGCGAAACCCACGACGCGCGCGCCGCTGTCCAAGATGCGCCGAACGAGCGCGTCCGTGGTTTGCCGGGTTTCGTGGAGCAGCCTCTCGACGGCGTCCGGGTTCTCCCAGAATGAATAGCGATCTACGTTCCACATGACGCGGATATCCGGAGAACTGGCGTGATAAAGGGCGTTGCTGAAATCGACGGACAGGGGCTCGTGGCCGCGGCCGCGCACATAACCGGCCAAGCAGACCACGGAAAAGGGCGGAGCCTCGCGGCCCCGGTAGCCGTAGGGCGCCTGAACCAGGGCGACCTTCACCGGGCGGCGCCTCCGGAGCCCGCGGGAGCCGGCGCGGGGCGCGTGCCGAGCTCAACGGCGCGGTCCAACACCGGATTGGCGATGCAATTGAGCCAGCAGTCGCACTGGCAGGAATCCACGTAGTCCCGTTCCTCGCCCGCCTTCCGTGAGGCCCAAATCTGATCGAACGACATTTCTTTAACGTTGCCGACGGTCCGATGCTTGTTCACCGGACAAAAAAACAGGTCGCCCTCGGGACTGAGCATGGCGTACCGTTGGCCTGCCAAGCAATCCTTGAAATACCGCTCGGGCTTGCGCGCGTATTTGCGCAGGTACCACCAATACAGGAGCCGGGTCCAGAGCCACAAGGAGTCTCGATCCTTGCCCCCGACGAGTCGCGCCAAGGCCCCGTTTTCCTCGGCTAAGTTCAGCAGAATTTTCTCGATCTGGG
>JAGWJU010000204.1 GCA_028865585.1 Elusimicrobiota bacterium
TATTCACAACCATCTCCTGCATGAGTCTCCAAGGCTGTTCTACATCCACTTCATGGGCCGCGGCGACACGGCGGCTCTGGCCAAGGGATTGCGGGTAGCGCTGGCCCTGACGAAGACGCCCTTGAAGCCCCAGCCGCCGGCGCGCGCGGAAAAGACCCCCGCCGTGGCGGCGCGGATCGCGGAGATCATCGGCGCCAAGGGCGCCATGAGCGGAGGCGTGCTGCACTTCAACGTTCCCCGCGCCGACGTCCACGTGACGATGATGGGCGCCGAGATCCCGGGCGCCATGGGCATGAATACCGCCTTGAACTTCCAGCTCCAGGGCGAGAAGGCGGCCGTCAACGGCGACTTCATGCTTTTAGGTTCCGAGGTCAATCCCGTCATCAAGGCGCTCCGGGCCCATGGCATCGAGATCGCCGCGCTTCACAACCACATGATCGACGAGGAGCCTCGCCTCTTCTTCATGCATTTCTGGGCTTACGGCGACGCGGTGAGCCTGGCCAAGGGCCTCAAGGCCGGGCTCGAGGCGGAAGGGCGGAAATGACCCCGTTCCCGGCGCGTTTCGCGGGAGCGGCTCTGCTGTCGCTGTGGTGCGCGAGTCCGGCCATGGCGAGCGCTCCAGCGCCCGCCGGGAAAACCGCCGGCCTCGTGAAGGTAGCCGACCTGCCGCTGCCCGGACCAGCGGGGCGCTTCGACTACGAGGCTTTCGACGCCGCTTCCGGACGGCTCTACATCAACCGGATGGGCGCCGGCCGGGTCCTGGTCTACGACGTGAAGCGGCGGCGCGTGGTCGCCGACCTGCCGGGCTTTCCCGGCGCCACCGGCATCACGCTGGCGCCGGAGAGCGGCCTTGCCTTCGTGAGCGCGACCGGGAGCCTCTACGGACGGGTTCTTGGCCGCGGCAGCGTACGAGCGCTGCGACTCTCGGACCTCTCGACGACCGCCGTCCTGCCCGCGGGGGGATTTCCCGACGGCAGCGCCTGGGTACCGCCGCTGCGCCGCCTGTTCGTCTCCAACGAACGAGGCGGGCGCGAGACCGTGATCGGCGGCTCGCCCCCGCGCGTGCTCAAGACGCTGCCGCTGGGCGGAGAGGCCGGCAACAGCGCCTACGACGCGGACGGCCGGCGCGTGCTGGTCAACGTGCAAACGCGGCGCGAGCTGGCGGTGATCGATCCTCAGGCGCTGACGATCGTCCGCCGAGTCGCTCTTCCGGAGTCCTGCGACCACAACCACGGCCTGCTGGTCGACGACGCCGATCGGGCGGTCTTCGTCGCTTGCGACGGCAACGCCCGCCTGCTGACTTTGTCGCTGCCGGATCTGCGCGTCGTCCAAGTCGACGCGACCGGGCGCGCCCCCGACGTATTGGCGCTGGACTCCGCACGCCACCTCCTCTATGTCGCCGCCGAGAGCGGCATGGCGGCAGTGTTCTCCGTGCGCGGCGGCCGACCCAGGCGGCTGTGGCGCGGCTGGGTCGGCCCCGACGCGCACAGCGTCGCGGTGGACCCAGTCACGGGGCTTGCTTACTTTCCTCTTGCCGCTGAGGGCGGTCGCCCTCGGCTTCGCGTCATGCGATTCTCGGCGTCCGGCGATTAGGATGGGCGGGATCGGCCAGCTTGGCCCGAATTTGCGGGACCACCTAACCTAGATATACAGATGGATAGGGTTGGTGGATAGCCGCGACTGCATTTTATTTGTTTTCGGCCAGGACATAGTGGGCGCCGGTATCCCCCCGCTTGCCGATGTGGATTAGAATGCCGTCGCGAACGAGCCGCTCCAAAAGGACCGCGGTGCGGACGTGAGAAACGCGCAGAAGTTCGACGCACTCGCGCGTGGTGATGCGCCCGCGGCGCGCCGCGAATCGGCGCGATTAAAGTATTGACAAATTCTAAATTTAGAACTATTCTATATATGATGAAAAGCAGCGCAGAGCAAGCGGCCATCGAGAAGCGCCTCAAGGCGGCGGGCGTGAGGCCCACGGCTCAGCGCATCGCCCTCGCCCGTTTCCTGCTCAATGGAGCCGACCATCCCACCGCGGAGGATGTGAAGAAATGGGCCGATGAGAATTTCCCCAAAATGAGCCTGGCCACGGTTTATAACACGTTGGCTCTTCTTGTGCGGGCCAAGCTTATTAAGGAGGTTAAACTGCCGCACACCAGCCGGGTGATTTATGACGACAGAGTTTCCGCGCACTATCATTTCCTCGATGAAAAGAGCGGCAAGATTTACGACGTGGATCCCTCCGAAGTCGAGGTGAAGCCCCGGTTGAAGAAAAACGCCTCCGTCCGCGGCGTTGAAGTCCTGCTTAGAGGCCGTTGGGAATCAGAGAGCCGTCAAATTCGCGAGAGACGAGGTAAAACGCATGTCCAATGAATCGAAGTGCCCGTTCCAGCACGCCGCCGGAGGCGGCGCCTCCAATCAGGAGTGGTGGCCGAACCGGCTCAAGCTCAACATTCTCCGGCAGCATTCCCCGCTTTCAAATCCCATGGATGGGGATTTCAATTACGCGCGGGAGTTCAAGAGCCTTGATTTGAAGGCCGTTAAAAAAGACCTCCGCGCGCTGATGACCCAATCGCAGGATTGGTGGCCCGCCGATTTCGGCCATTATGGGCCGCTGTTCGTCCGGATGGCATGGCACGGCGCCGGCACCTACCGCGTGGGCGACGGGCGCGGCGGGGCGGGGCGGGGCAATCAGCGCTTTGCTCCGCTCAACAGCTGGCCGGACAACGTCAACCTCGACAAGGCGCGCAGGCTGCTCTGGCCAATCAAGCAAAAATACGGGCGGAAGATTTCCTGGGCCGACTTGATGATTCTGGCGGGAAACGTCGCTCTCGAATCGATGGGATTTAAAACCTTCGGCTTCGGCGGCGGGCGCGAGGATATTTGGGAGCCGGAGCAGGACGTGTATTGGGGCTCCGAGCGCAAGTGGCTTGAGGACAAGCGCCGCTCCAAAGACCGCGAACTGGAAAATCCGCTGGCCGCCGTGCAGATGGGCCTCATTTATGTCAACCCGGAAGGCCCCAACGGCAATCCGGATCCCGTCGCCGCCGCGCGGGACATCCGCGAGACCTTCGCCCGCATGGCGATGAACGACGAAGAGACGGTGGCGCTCATCGCGGGAGGGCACACTTTCGGCAAGACCCACGGCGCGGGGCCCGCGGCGCACGTCGGACCCGATCCCGAAGCGGCTTCCATCGAGGAGCAGGGGCTGGGTTGGAAGAGTGGCTTTCGATCGGGAAAAGGCGGCGA
>JAGWJU010000205.1 GCA_028865585.1 Elusimicrobiota bacterium
AATCCCCAAGTCCTGCAGGATCCCGACTTCGTGGCGAAGCTCCGCAAGTCGGCCCTGGAGCAAATGATCGACGATGAGTTGCTCTATCAGGAGGCGCTTAAAAAGAAAATCGCCATCGACTCCCACGCCGTGGACGCCGGCATCGACGAAATCAAGCGCCGCTTCCAAACCGATCAGGACGGCAACCCCTTGTCCGCCGAGCAGGCCGAGCAGGCCTTTCAGGACCAGCTCAAGCAGGACGGCCTGAGCTACGAACAGTTCCGCCAGCGGATCAAGAAAGAGGTGGCCATCCGCAAGCTCGTCGATCAGGAGATCAAATCGACCGTTACGCCTCCCGATCCGGCGGCGGTCCGGGACTATTTCGAAAAGATCAAGGCGTACATCGTGAGCGGAAGCACGCTTCCTCCCGCGGGGATGGACGATGAATCCGCGGCGGCGTTCATGCAGATTTCCCAGCAAATCAAAAGCATGAGCTCCGAGCGGGTGCGCGTCTCCCGCATTCTCATCCGGCTGTCGCCGCAGGCCTCGGAGAATGAGAAGCGCCGCGCGCTGGACGCCATCAACCAAATCCGCGAGCAGCTTGAGACCAGCACGGAGACTTTCGCGGAGGCTGCCCAGCAAAACTCGGAGGATCCGGCCAGCGCGGCGCACGGGGGCGACATCGGCTACATCATCCGCGGCATGACTCCGCCCGCCTTCGAAAAAGCCGCCTTCAGCCTTCCCGTGGGGGAAATCAGCAAGCCCATCCTCGCGTCGGACGGCTACAACCTCATCCAGGTGGAGGATCACCTGGCCGCGACGCCCCCCCAATTCTCGGACTTCAAGGACCAGTTGACCAAGGCCATGATGAATCTTGAGCTCCAGAAGAAACTCGAACGCTACGTGAAATCGCTTAAGAAAACCGCGGTCATCGAGCGCAATCTCCCCAAGTAGAGCGCGCATCCCCGAGGTGGCGGAAAAACCGAGGCTTGCCTTCACTTCGGGGGATCCGGCGGGCATCGGCCCCGAAATCGTCGTCAAGGCCCTGCGCTCCGGCCGGATCGCGCGCGTCTGCCGTCCGGTCGTCGTTGGAGAGAAGCTTCTGTGGCGCCGCGCGGGCTGGACGCCGGATCTGGCGCCCATTGTCGAGACTCGGCTCGGCCTGCGATCCGCTCGATGCGGAGCGACAGACAAAAACACGGGACGAGCCTCGTTCGCGTCCTTGGACACAGCGGCGCGCTTGGCCGGACGCAAAGCCGTCCGGGGACTGGTCACGGCTCCCATCTCTAAAAAAGCCTGGAAGGCCGCCGGCGTCGCCTACCCCGATCACACTGAGTATTTCCGCGCCGTTTGGCGCCGGCCTGAGGCTCACATGATTCTCGCTTCGCCGCGGCGAAACCTTTGGTCCATCCTGGCGACGAGGCACATCCCATTGGCGGAAGTCCCCTCCCGATTGGATTCCGCCGCCATCCTCTCCGCCGCGCGGGCCTTGAGCGGCGCGCTAACCTTGCTGAAGAACGAAAAGCGCCCGCGCCTTGGCCTGTGCGCTCTCAACCCCCACGCCGGAGAGGACGGCATCCTCGGCCGGGAAGAAAAAGCCCTGCTCGCCCCGGCCGTCAAGTCCGCGCGGCGCTTGGGCTTGGATCTCCGCGGGCCCATTCCCGCCGATTCGGCTTGGCGCCTGCACACGAAAGGAATCCTTGAAGGGCTCGTGACTCTCTACCACGACCAAGCCCTCATCGCGCTCAAAGCCTGCGCCGGCCTTGAGATTGTCAACTGGACGGTTGGGCTTCCGTTCGTGCGCGTCTCGCCGGGCCACGGGACGGCGCTCGATATCGCCGGAAAAAATCGCGCCGACCCCGCCGGCCTGCTGGCCGCCGCCGAGCTCGCGGCCACGCTGTGCGCCTCGTAATCGCGCTTCTGGCCTCCGCCTTGGCCGGGGCCGCCGCGCCCGCTCTCGCCAAAAGCAAGGCCGCGCCAGCCGCCGCCGCGCCGTTGGCCTCCGCAGACTCACAAGATTTGCTCCAGCAGGCCTCGTGGGCCATGGCGGCGCTGGAGTATGGGGAGGCCTTCGATTTGGCCACGCGGGCCATCAAGGCCGATCCGCGCAGCGCGGCGGCGTTCGCCCTGCGCGCGCTCATCGGCAACAAGCTCAAGCGCTACGAAGCCGCGCTCCAAGACGAAAACTCCGCGCTCGCCCTCGCGCCGAGTGATTCGACCGCGCTTCTGGAGCGCTCCTGGACTCTTGCGCGGCTTGAGCGCTATCCCCAAGCCCTCCAGGATGCCCAAGCCGTCCTCAAAGAACATCCGGAGAACAGATTCGCCTATCAAAATGCCGCCGCGGCGTTGGCCGGACTCGGCGATCGCGACAGCGCCGTCGGTGCGCTGCGCCGCGCGGCCGAACTGAATCCGGATATGGAGAACCGCTACGCAGAGGCGCGCCAAGCCGCCTCCGCCGATGAAATCTTGTCCATTTTGGACCGCCACGAGGATGCGCAGGGCATCGCCCCATCCCGCAAGGCGCCCCCGCGCTTTTTAACCCTGTCGCTCCTGACCGTCAGCGGCGGCTTGCTCATCGCCTTGGGCATCCTTTCGTTCTTTCCGGCCGGGACAAAATCCAAGGAACGCCGTTCTCGTGAGGAAAGGCCGCGATCCGCCAAGCTCCGCCCGCACACGGCCGCCTCCCGCGCCGGCTCCGGAGACGCCCCGGCGCCCTATGAAATCGTCCAGCCAATCGGACAAAGCGCCCTGGATCTTTCCTATGAAGCCCGCGACACCTCGCTCAACCGCCTCGTGACTATCAGGAAGATGCGCCGCGAAATCCGCGCGGACGCGGACGCCCGGCGGCGTTTCCTGCAGCAAGCCCGGACCATCGCGCTTCTGCGGCATCCCCATATCGCCGACGTCTACCAGGCGGTCGAGGAGAACGGAGATATCTTCATCATCTCTGAATGGTTCGAGGGGCTGACGCTTGATCAGGTCCTCAAACGCTACGGGGCGCTCGACTATCACCGGGCGCGCAAAGTCCTCAAGCCGTTGTGCGCCGCCGTGGATTACGCCCACGGCAAGGGCGTTATTCATGGAGGCCTACGCCCCGAGATCATCCGGGTCTCCAAAGACGGCCTGGTCAAAATCACGGATTTCGGGCTGGCGCGCGCCATCGAGGACACCCTGCTCGCCCCGGCTCGGCAGGCTTCTTCGTCCTTGGATCCGAACGACTACGCGGCGCCCGAGCAGGATAACGGCGCGCC
>JAGWJU010000206.1 GCA_028865585.1 Elusimicrobiota bacterium
GGGGGTCTTGAAGAGCTCTTCATTGAGACGGTGCGGCCGTGAAAAGTACGGCGCTGGTCGCTAGGAATTCTTTTTGGGAAAACGCCCGCAGCCGGTTTTTTGCCGTCTGCATCGTCTTCGGCGTGGTCCTGGTCTATACCGGAATGCTCTTGGGCATCCTCGCGCAGGAACAGCAGGCCCGCATCCTGCTGGATTTCGGCTTAAGCCTCATCGAACTCGCGGGCCTCGCGGTCGCCGTTTACGGAGCGGCCACGGGACTGCTGGGCGAGATTGAAAGCAAAACGGTTTACCTGGCCCTCACCAGGCCCGTCGCCAGGGCGCACTACCTTCTGGGCCGCTTTGCCGGCTTGATGGCCTCGGTCCTGTCCGCCATGTGCCTCATGGCGGCCTTCCACGTCGCGCTCCTTCTCTGCAAAGGCTGGGCGTGGAACGGCGCCTATCTTTGGGCCCTGCTCGGCTCCTTCCTGGCCATCTTCATCACCACGAGCGCCGCATTGTTTTTGTCCCTGTTCTTCAGCTCATCGTTGACCGCGCTGCTCATCGCCGGAATCCTTTGGACCCTCGGGCACTTCATTCCGGAAATCCGATTTTTGGCCGACCGAGCGCCCGGATCCGCAATCTGGTTTTTGAAAGCGGTTTCCTATGTCATTCCGAATCTCGGGCTTTTGAACTGGCGCGATAATTTGGCCTCCGCGGCCATCCCTCCGCTGGCGCTCTGGGGATCCTACTGCCTCCTTTACGCCGGAATCTGGCTGGCCTGCGCGGCCAGGCTTTTCTCGCGCCGCGAACTCTAGCATGGAGTTCCTGTGGGCCCTGGCCGCCTGCGCGGCCTTGAACGGCGCCGCGCGCCGAATCCTGCCGTCGCCGCAGCCCATCGACACCCGAATCGTCTCGGGGGAAAGCGCCGTGCTATCGGACGCAGGATTCCTGAGCCTGGGCATGCGCCGGGATGCGGCGGATCTGGGCTTCATCCGCCTTCTGCTTTACTATGGGACGCCTCAAGCGGGCCTGCCGGAAGATGTCGTCGAGAACGGCGGCGGGGACTACCCGGAAATCCTGCCTCGCGCCCAACGAATCCTCAATCTGGATCCCCGTTTCGAATACGCCGTGATTTATTCGGCGGGCTCGCTGGCCTTCAACTTGGAGAGGACCAACGAAGCCGTCGAGCTCTTGAACGAGGCCATCGCGCTTAATCCGGACAACATCCGCTTCCGCGCGCTTCTCGCGGCCGTGGGCGTCAAAAACCGAAAGAATCGCGCCGATACGGAGCAGATCCTGAAATTCCTCGCGCCGGTTCTCGCCTCGAAGGATTGTCCCACATTCCTCAAAAGCATGGCCGCTTTCCTCAACGCGCAAATCGGGAGAAAGCCGGAGGCCCTCGCCCTCTACCGCGACATCCTTGCGACCACGACGGACGCCGGCTACCGCCGCTTGGCGCAGCTTATGATTAAAAAGCTGAACGCCCGCTGAAAGGATTTATGCCCGAACGCTGCCCCGCCTGCAAAAAACAAGTGCCGCCGGGCGCCACGGTTTGTCCTTATTGCCCCATGTCCTTCGAATCGGACGAGGACGCGGAGCGTGCACGAGCGTCCCGAATCCCCCCATTCGTCAAGCTAACAGTCTGGCTGGCGGCGCTTTTGGCCCTGGGCTGGGGAGGCTGGAACGCCTTGAGCTTCGTGTTGCGCTACGGCAGCGCAACCGTCACGGGGAACGATCTTTTCGGCCTTTCCGGCGGCGCCTCCCAACCCAATGGCACCGGCCGAACGAGGCCCGGAGCCTATCCGTGGGATGGGATCCACGCCCGGACCACGTACCTCAAGCCCAAAAATATTTACAGCGGAGGCGACGAGGGCGACGCCGTAACCATCGTCACGCCTCAAAACGCGCCGACGCAGCGCTCAGGCTGGGTTTTCGAAGGGACGGTTTTTAACCTGGAAACCCTGCGGCCCGTGCCCGAGGCGGAACTTATTTTTTCCTCGCGGCGCGCGAGAGGCGACTTTCGGACCAAGACGGATGCAAAAGGACGCTACGGTCTCCGAGTCCCTTTCCTCAATGGCGGCGCCGCCTACGCGGTCCGCATCTTACGGAAAGGCTACGCCCGGTCTTATCTCGATCCCCAAACCGAGGGCGTGATGGGCATGCCGCTCGATGAACGGCGGCGCCTCAGCCGCTCCCTCAACGGTTCGCTCCTTGGGCCCTATCCGCTCCAAGGTTTAGGCGCACGCCCGCTAGAGGTCGATTTCTACCTCGCTCCGATTGAACCCCGCTCCGGCGATTGAGGCCGTTAAAGCAGCGCCGCGAGTTCTTTGGTCTTTTCCCCCACGGCCTTGCCCACCGCGTCGCAGGTGATGTTGCCGCCGTAGATGTTGACGCCGCGCGCCAAGGATTGGTCGCGCCGGATGGCCGTCTCTAAACCCTGCTTCGCGATATCGCGCGCGTACTTGAGCGTCACGTTGGTGAGCGCGTAGGTCGAGGTGTAGGGCACCGCGCCGGGAATGTTGGGGACCGCGTAATGCAGCACGCCGTGCTTAACCACCACGGGCTTGTCGTGGCTGGTGACCTCGCAAGTCTCGATGCACCCGCCCTGATCCACGGCCACGTCCACGACGACCGAACCGGGCCGCATTTTCTTGACCATAGCCTCCGTAACGAGCTTGGGAGCCTTGGCGCCCGGAATGAGGACGCCGCCGATGACCAAGTCAGCGCCCACGACAGAGGCGGCGATGTTTTCCTCGTGGCTCATGAGCGTTGTGACCGCGTTTCCGAAGACATCGTCCAAATAAGCCAGCCGTGAGGCTGAAATATCGAGGATGTTTACGCGCGCGCCCATGCCCACCGCGATTTTAGCCGCGTTGATGCCGACCACGCCGCCGCCGATGATGGTCACCACGCCGCGCACCGTGCCCGGCACGCCGCCCAGAAGGATGCCGCGCCCGCCGTAGTGCTTCTCCAAAAACTGCGCGCCCAGCTGCACCGACATCTTGCCGGCGACTTCGCTCATGGGCGTCAGAAGCGGGAGGCTCCCGTCGTCCTTCTGAATGGTTTCATAAGCGACGGCCTTGATCTTCTTCTTCTGTAGAAAGCGCACCAGCTCCGGCACTGCGGCCAAGTGCAGATAGGTGTACAAAACTTGGCCCTCGTGGAAATACTCAAACTCCTCGGCCAAGGGCTCCTTGACCTTGATGATCATCTCGGATTGGTCGAACAGGTCC
>JAGWJU010000207.1 GCA_028865585.1 Elusimicrobiota bacterium
AGCCCGCCCAATCGCCCTCGCGCAGGCGCTTGTCCAAATCGTTGACCTTGAACTCCTCCGCGGGGTCGATGCCCTTGATCACGATGCCCGAGGTGCGGCCCTGGTAGGTGACGATGGCTTGGCCCAGCACGAAGGGCGCGGCGGCCGCGACGTCCTTGTCGCCGCGGATGACGGCCAGCGTCTTGTCGAGGTCCGCGCGGCTCCAGGCGCCGTAGACGGTCAAGTCGGCCTGGGCGCCGATGATTTTTTTCTCGATGTCGGCCTGGAAACCGTTCATGACGGAAAGGGTTGTGATGAGCGCTGCCACGCCCACGGTGACGCCGGCCACACCGATGGCGGTGGTTATGGCCGCGAAAATCCCCTTGCGCTTGGCGCGCAGGTAGCGGAACGCGATGAACAGCTCTAAGCGGCTCACGCCGGACTTTCGGACGGAGCTTCCTTTTTAAGGGTGGGGAACAAAATGACGTCGCGGATGGAGGACTGGCCGGTCAGGAGCATCACCAGGCGGTCGATGCCGATGCCGATGCCGCCCGTGGGCGGCATGCCGCACTCCAGGGCCTCGACAAAATCCTCGTCGAGGATGTCGGCTTCGGCGTCGTTCTCCTCGCTGCGCTGCCGAGCCTGTTCGGCCAGGCGTTCGCGCTGATCCAGGGGGTCGTTCAATTCCGTGTAGGCGTTGGCCAGCTCCTGGCCGCCGGCGAAAGCCTCGAAACGCTCGACCACCGAGCGGCTGCCGGGCTTCAACTTGGCCAGGGGCGTGATCGCCGCCGGATGGTCGAAAACCAAGGTGATGCCGTCCAGGCGCGGCATGATCTTCGCGTCAAAGATGCGCTCGAAAATCTTGGCGCCCGGGGTGCGCTCGTCCGCCGGGGCGCCGACCTTGTCCGCGAGTTTTAAAAGAGCCGCGCGGTTGAAGCGCAAGCCGTCTAAAATCGCGTCCATGGGCTCGCCGCAGGACTCTTTCCAAAGCTCCGGCAGACGCGCGCGGTTGAAGGGAGGCTTGAGGCTGACGGTCTTGCCGTTCCACTCGACCGAGGTAACGCCCAGCGCCTCGGCGCAGGCCGCGGTGACGCTTTCGAACAAATCGGCCATGCCGTCGTAGTCCGTGTAGGCCTGGTAGGCCTCCAGCATGGTGAACTCGGGGTTGTGCCGCGTGTCGATGCCCTCGTTGCGGAAGATGCGGCCTATTTCGTAGACCTTGTCGAAGCCGCCGATGATGAGGCGCTTTAAGTAAAGTTCGGTGGCGATGCGCAGCACCATGTCGGCCTGGAGCGCGTTGTGCCGGGTCGCAAAGGGTCTCGCCGAGGCTCCGCCGGCCTGGCCCAGCAAAATGGGGGTCTCCACTTCGACGAAGCCGCGGGAGTCCAGGACCTTGCGCACGGTCGCGACGATGAGCGAACGCTTCAAGAACGCCTCCCGCACGCCGTCGCTCGCGATGAGGTCCAAGTGCCTTCGGCGGTAGCGGGTTTCCACGTCCTTCAAGCCGTGCCACTTTTCGGGCATGGGGCGCAGGGCCTTGGACAAGAGAACGGCGGCGTGCGCCTCCACGGTGATTTCTCCGGTCTTGGTCTTGAATACGGGGCCCGTCACCCCGACGAAGTCTCCGGCGTGAAGGTCCTTCTTCACGAGCGCGAAGTCCGCCTCGGGCATGGTGTTCTTGCCGAAATAAATCTGGCAGCGGCCGGACTGATCCTGGCTGTGGGAAAAGATGGACTTGCCCATGTCGCGGATTTGCAGGATGCGCCCGGCGCAGGCGAACTCCCGGCCCGCGGCGTGCTCGCCGGCGGAGAGGCCTTGCCCCGCCTGCAAAACCTCCGCGCAGGCCGCGTTCTTGGCCCAGCGCGGCGGGTACGGATCGAGGCCGCGGCCGCGCAACTCGGCCACCTTGGCCTTCTTGGCCGCCAGGATGTCGGCCAGGGGCGCCTGGCGCGGCGGCTGCGCAGGCGTCTTGGGCGTGGGCTCCATCACGCCCTCTTTTTTCCCGCTAAAATCGCGGCGATGAGCTCGCGCAGCATCTTCGGGTCGAAGGGCTTCTGCACGTAGGCGCTCACGTTGGGGGCGATCTCGAAAATGTCGCGCATCTTCTGGCCGCGCGCGGTCAGCACCAAAATGGGAATGCCCTTGCCGCGCTCGCTGGCCTGGAGGCGACTGTTCAAGGTATAGCCGTCCATGACCGGCATCATGATGTCGAGGATGATGATGTCGGGCAGCGGCGCGGCGGCGTTGGCGGGCTCGATGCCCAGGACCTCCAGGGCCACGGCGCCGTTGCCGGCCTCGGAGACCTGGTAGCCTTCCTTTTCCAGAATGAAGCGCAGCAAAGTGACGATTTCGGCCTCGTCGTCGACGATGAGGATGCGCTCGTTCACGGCCGCCCTTCTTGGGTTCCGCGCGCGGCCAGGATGTCGGCCACCGTTTGGCGGAGCTTCTTCGGATCGAAGGGTTTGCTGATGTAGGCGACGACGTTGGAAGCGGGAGTGAAGATGTCTTGTAAGCCGCCCTTGGCGGTGAGCACGATGATGGGGATGGAGCGCGCCAGCGGATCGGAGGAGAGCTTCGCGCTCACGGTGTAGCCGTCCATGAGCGGCATCATGACGTCAAGAATGATCAGGTCGAAGCGGACGAACTCGCCCTTGCGGGCTCCGTTCTGATCGAACCCGATTTTCTCCAGAGCCATGACGCCGTCGGAGGCTTGGGAGACGGCGTGGCCGTCTTTTTCCAGCAGGAATTTGATGAGCGAGACGACGTCGTTCTCGTCATCGACAATGAGGATGTTCGCCACGATGCGCATTCTAACATTTGCCCCGTGCGCAGGCAAATAAAAGGATCCGCGGCGCGGTTTGCGCCCGCGGGCGCCGTTGCGATAGAATCCTCTCGTATGGCGATTTGGGGTCCTTCCTCGCCGCTGCCGTCCCTGCGCTCCCGTCTGGAGGCGGTGCCGGTCGAGGACGAGGGCAAACCGCTGTTTCTCCTGCGCGACTTGGAAGAGATCGCGCCGGCCTCCCTGGCCATGTCCGCCGGCGGCATGCTGGCGGCCTCCCTCTTCGACGGCAAGCGCACCGCCACCGAGGTCTCCGGCCTCTTTGCCAAGGCGACCGGAGAGTTCTTGAAACCCGAGGAGGTGCTTGCCCTGGCCGATGAGCTTGATCGAGCTCTTTTGCTGGAGACCGCGGCCGCGGCCAAAAAGCGCGGCGAGATTCTGGAG
>JAGWJU010000208.1 GCA_028865585.1 Elusimicrobiota bacterium
ATTCCGCCTCCTGGATGACGATGGAGCCGCCGCTGGGCAGCGCGACCTTGATCTGGCGCAGGTTCTCGATCTCGGGCTCCAGGTTGAAGGCCTTGAAGATGGGGGTCTTCCCATCGTAAAAGCGCACGCGCTCCTTGAGCTCGGGCGAAATTTCCGAGACGAATTCGGAGACGCTGTTAAAGGTCTCCTTGTCGTCGATGAGGTAGACCTCGCTCTCCTCGGAAAGGATGTCGCGCGCGACCTGAAGCGCCAAATCCAGATCCTTGTGCAGCATGGCCGGAGCGGGCAGGGTTTCGAACTTTTTCTGCACAGCCGCCCACATCCCGGCGAGGTATTTGACCTCGCGATCCAAATCGGCCTCCGTGGCGCCCTCGGCTTCGGTGCGGATGACCAGCCCGCCCTTGCCGCCGAGATACGCGGCCGAGAGAGCCTCGACGGCGGAAGACAGGCGCTTGCGCTCCGCGGCGTCTAAGATGTGCTTGGAGACCCCGACCGAAGAACCCATGGGGCTGAAGACCAGGAAGCGCCCGGGCAAGGAGACGTCCATGGTCACCTTCATGCCCTTGGTGCCGATGGACTCCTTGGCCACCTGGATCATGATGTCCTGGCCCTTCTTCAGGACCGAGTCGATGTTGTTGCCGCGGGCGCCGAGAACGTCCGAAATGTAGAGGTAGGCGTTCTTGTCAAAGCCGATGTTGACGAAGGCCGAGGAGATGCCGGGAAGGACGTTCTCCACCTCCCCTTTATAAATGTTCCCGACGATGCTCTCCGAGCGCTTGCGGCCCCACAGGAGCTCGGCCAAACGGCCGTCCTCCACGATGGCGATGCGCGTCTCCTCGACGCCCACGCTGGCCAGAATTTCACGCTTGACCTTCTTGGGCGGCCGCGGCGCCGCGGCCTGGTGTGAATCCCGCCGCTCGCCGCCCTGGCTCCGATGGTGGTGGTGCCCCTCGCCGCGTTCTCCGCCGCCTTGGCCTCCTCCTCCATGGCTGCCGCCGCCTCCATGGCCACCGCCGCCCCCGCGGCCGCGGCGCCTGCGGCCAAAATGCCCGCGCTCCGGCCTTTGGCCGGCGGGCTTGTGCTCAGGCCGGCCGCCCTCGGCAGGTTCGCGCGCCTCCTCAGCTCGAGGCTCCGGCATCGGGGTCGCCGCGTCCTCATGGGCGCCCCCGGTTCCGTTCTCCTGCAAATCTTCCTCTCTCATAGCACCTTCCTTTCCGGAATCTTTGTCAATCTTTGTCCTAAGCCAACAGATACCTCTTATAGTGCACGTTCGCCGCAATGCCCAAGGACCACAAGGCGATGACCAGGCTCGAGCCTCCATAGGACACCAACGGCAGGGGAATGCCGGCCACCGGCATCAGGCCCACGCACATTCCCACGTTGAGAACGAGTTCGAAGCCGAACATGACCGCCAATCCCGAACAGACCAGATAGCCGTAGCGATCGCGCGCGCCGCGCGCCGTCTCCGCCAGGCGCCAAACCAGGAAAAAATAGAGCAGCAGCACCCCCGCGGCGCCCCAAAAGCCCATTTCCTCCCCGATGACGGCGTAGATGAAGTCCGTGTGGCGCTCCGGCAAAAATCCGAGCTGGGATTGGGTCCCCTCGAAAAGCCCTTTGCCCCAGACGCCTCCCGATCCAATCGCGATCTGGGATTGGCGCACGTGGTAGGCCGCGCCCTCCAAATCCTGCTTGGGCGCGACGAAAGCGGCGAAGCGGTCGCGTTGATAGGGCTTGAGTCTCCGGTTAACCACGATGCCCGCGAGCAACCCGCCGGCGAGGACGATGTAGCAGGCCAGAAACAGCGACGCGTCAATGCGCAAGCGCGCCCACTTGGCCCAGCGCCAAAGCCCGACGACGGCGACCGCGCCTCCCAGCAACAAAACAACGGTTGTCCTTCCGCCGATGAGGGCGTCGATGATTCCGTGAGGCCAGGATCCGGCCTGGGCGTGCGGGTAGAGCACCTGGCAAACGGTGTAGATGAAGGGAACAGACAATGTCAGCCCGGCGAAAACCATGATGACGGAGAGCTGCGCCAAGCTCACGCCCGCGCAAAAAAGCATGCCGAAGATGAGCGGCAGAAAGGTGAGCGCCGTGGAGAAGTCGGGCTGCTTGAGGATAAGGCCGACGACGGGAATGGAAATGGCGAGAGCCCCCAAAACGACGGAGAATTTTTTAATCTTTCTCTCCCTCCGATCCAGGTAGGCGGCCAGGGAAAGAACGAGGAAGAGCCGGGCCAGTTCCGCCGGCTGGAAGCTCAAAAAGCCGAAATTCAGCCAGGCTCGGTGCCCATGGCTGGTTGTCCCGATCGCCAGGACCGCCGCAAGCATCAAGAGCGTGGCGGCGTAAATCGCTTTGGCCTGATCCTCGAATACATGGTAGTCGAAGCCGAAGCCGAAGAAAAAGAACGCGACGCCCACGGCCAGCGCGGCGAAGTGGCGGATATCGATGTGGCCGGCGTGGGGCATCGGGCGGACCGCGGAGACGACGGCGAGGCTGCCCACCACGAGCAGCCCGGCCGTCGCGGCCAAGAACGTCATGTCCAAGCGCCCCTTCCAGGAGGACTCCGAATGGGAGAGCGCCATCAGGCCGGCCCTCCCCGCGGATCCCGCGCGGGCGAGACGGCGGCGGGCCGGGAGCGCAGGTCTAGCCTCGCCCAAGCCGGAGGCTTGCCGATGCCGAAAGCGGCCTTTAAGATGTCCCGCGCGATGGGCAGGGCGGAGACATCGCCGAAGCCTCCGTTTTCAACCAGCACGGCGACGGCCACGCTGGGCGCCTCGCCAGGGCGGGCGGCGTAGGCGACGAACCAAGAATGGTCGCGGCCGGCGGAATTCTGGGCCGTGCCCGTCTTTCCTCGGATGTCGAGCCCGCGGATGGCCACGGCCCGTCCTGTTCCTGAGGAAACCACCAAGCTCAAGGCCTCGTGCAAATCGTTCCAAGTCGAAGGCTTCAAGTCCACCTCGCCCATCTTCTCGGGCTGCTGCACGTAGTCCGGCCCGCCCTCGGCATATCGGATGCGTTCGATGTAGTGCGGGCGCCAAAGCGTGCCCCCGTTGGCCACCGCGGAGATAAGCACCGCCATCTGGATGGGAGTGACGAGAAGGCCTCCCTGCCCGATGGACAAGTTGACGGTGTCGCCGTCGTACCACGGACGATGCTCGGCGGCAAAGGTTTTGGGGCCGAAAAG
>JAGWJU010000209.1 GCA_028865585.1 Elusimicrobiota bacterium
CCTCGGCCACCTGATCTCCTTCCTTTAGATAGGGGGGGCTTGACGGCGACGGCGCGCGGTAAAAAATCCCCATCATCGAGGCCTTGACCGTCAGGCCGCCCGCCGGCACGGCCGGAGCCGCCGCGGCGGCGGCAGGCGCGGGCTGGCTCGCGGGAGGAACGGAAGCGCCCGCGGCGACCGGCACCGGCACGGGCACGCTCGCAGCGGCCTTGCGCCGGACCAATCGCACGTGGCGGCCGGGCTCGTCAATCTCCAAGGACTCGAGATTGTTCTTGGTCATGAACTCATAGACGGACTGGATTTTCTCCAGCATGCCGTTGGCGGCGCCGCTTTTAGCCGCGCCTGCGCCGTTCCCGATCCGAGGCTTGGTCTTTTTCGCCATCCTTTAAAATGCGGGGACCTCGGGTCCTAGCGGCGATGCCGTCCGCCGTTGGCCGGCGGGCCGTGGCGATGGCGGGGCGGAGCGCCGGAATCCGTGCCTTCCGAGCCGGGGTAGAGCACGGCCTTGCGGGAAAGCCTGATTTTTCCGTCGCCGTCGACTTCCAGCACCTTGACCTCAACCTCGTCGCCTTCCCGGAGCACGTCCTCCACCCGGGCCACGCGCTTGTTGTCGATTTGGGAGATATGCAGAAGGCCTTCCTTGCCCGGGAAAATTTCCACGAAGGCGCCGAATTCCTTGATGGAAATGACCTTGCCTTTGTAGATTTTCCCGACCTCGGCTTCCTGGCTCAAGGCATCCACCTCGGACTTGGCCTGCTCGCAGGCCGTCGCGTCGGTGCCGGCGATGAAGACCGAGCCGTCGTCCTCGACGCTGACTTCGACGCCGTAGGTCTCGGTCAGGCGGCGGATATTCTTGCCGCCGGGGCCGATCAAGGCGCCGATCTTGTCCAAAGGAATCTGCAGGCGCAGCAGCCGCGGCGCGTACTGGGAGAGCTCGCTCCGGGGCTTGACCAGGGCCGCGTTCATCTTGTCCAGGATGAAGAGCCGGGCCTTCTTGGCCTGCTCGAGAGCTTCCTTCATGATCTTGATGGAGAGCCCCTCGATCTTCATGTCCATCTGGAATCCGGTGATGCCCTGCGTGGTGCCGGCCACCTTGAAGTCCATGTCTCCGTTATGGTCCTCGACGCCCGCGATGTCGGTCAGGATGGCGTATTTCTCGCCTTCCAGGACCAGGCCCATCGCGATGCCGGCGCAGGCGGACTTCATGGGCACGCCCGCGTCGAAGAGCGCCAAGCTCCCGCCGCAGACCGACGCCATGGACGAGGAGCCGTTGGACTCGAAGATGTCCGAGACCAGGCGGATGGTGTAGGGGAACTCCTCTTCAGGCGGCAGCAAGGGCACCAGCGAGCGGCGCGCCAGGGCGCCGTGGCCGATTTCGCGCCGTCCCGGGCCGCGTTCGGGGCGAACCTCGCCGACCGAGAAGCCGGGGAAGTTGTAGTGCAGGAGGAAGCGTTCTTTGTACTCGCCCTCGAGCACGTCCATGACCTGCATGTCGCCCGGGCTGCCCAGCGTGGCGCTGACGAACGCCTGGGTCTGGCCGCGGGTGAAGAGCACCGAGCCGTGCAGACGCGCGAACACCGGCGTCTGGATGGTGATGGGGCGGATTTCGTCGAAGCGGCGGCCGTCCGGGCGAACCCGGTCTTCCAGGCACACGCGCCGGCTCTCGTCGTAGAGCACGTCCTCGATGATGGCCGAGACGTGCTTGACGCCATCGGCGAACTCGGGCTTGGTCTTGGCAAGCTCTTCGACTTCCTTCTTGAGGGTCTCCTTCAACTCGTCAACGCGCTCGTCCAGGCCCGCTTTATCGAGCTTGGAGTGCAGCGCGGCGCTGAGCGCCTGCTTGGCCTTGGGCTCTACGAGAGCCACGACCGCCGCGGGGTGCTCGAACTTGCTGGGCTCCCGTTTGGCGACCTTGCGGCCCGAGGCTTCGCTTTCTTTCACGAGGCGCAGCTGCAGGTCGCAGAGCTTGTCGATGGCCGCAGACGCGGTCTCCAAGGCTTGAGCGAAAACGTCCTCGCCCACCTCGTGTCCGCTGCCCTCGACCATCAAGAGCGCGCCCTTCTTGCCGGCGACGACCAACTCCAATTCCGCGTCTTCCCGCTCCTCGAAGGTGGGAAAAAGCACGAAGGCGCCGTTGCGGCGCACGATGCGCACCGCGCCCACGGGGCCGTTCCAGGGGATGTCCGAGAGCATGATGGCGGCCGACGCGCCGTTGATGGCGACCACGTCCGCGTCGCTCTGGGAATCCGTGGAGAGCACGATGCTCTGCACCATGGTTTCGAAGTTCCAGCCCGACGGAAACAGCGGCCTGATGGGCCGGTCGATGAGGCGGGAGGACAAAATCTCCTTCTCTCGCGGCCTATTCTCGCGCTTGAAGAACCCGCCGGGGATGCGGCCGGCGGCGTAGGTCCGCTCGCGGTAGTCCGAGGTCAAGGGCACGAAATCCGCGTCCTTGGGCGTCCACGACGCCGTGGCGACGGACAAAACGACGGTTTCGCCGAGGTGGACGGTAACGGAGCCGCCCGCCTGCTTGGCGATGGTGCCGGTCTGCAGGCACAGGGTCTTGCCGCCCACAGTCTCCTGCAGGCTGATTTTTTGGATGGGGTCCATGGCTATTTCCTTAGATCCAACTGCTGGATCAGGCGGTTGTAGCCGGCAAAATCCGAGCGTTTGACGTAGTTGAGGAGGCGGCGGCGCTCTCCGACGAGCTTGAGCAGGCCGCGCTGGGACGAGTAGTCCTTTTTATTCCCTTTCATGTGTCCGGAAAGGGACTTGATGCGCTCGGTCAACAGCGCGATTTGGACCTGGGAGCTTCCCGTGTCCTTCGGGCTGACCGCGTACTTCTTCACGACGCCACTTTTGTTTTCTTTCGTTATCATAGAGAAGATTATACGAACTGGCGGGAGAGACTGTCAAACCGCCGCGCCGTCGGGCGCGCCCGGCTCAACCGCCCATCAAATCGGCCAGTTCAGGGAACGTATCACGGAAATTTTCGCCGCGGAGCGCGTCCATCCGCCGGGTCCACTCTCGGAATTTCGGAATCAGCGCGGAAAAATCCTCCGCGTTCATGAAATTCAAGGCATTCCGGAAAGACTCGACGGACCGCTCCGCTTTTGCGCCCCAGCGATTGGTTAGTCTTTCCATATGTTCGCGGT
>JAGWJU010000011.1 GCA_028865585.1 Elusimicrobiota bacterium
CCCTCCCAGCATCACCGGCCGCCGGCCCATTTTATCCGCGGCTCGGCCGCCCAAAATCTGCGCCATCGCGGAAATAAGCAAGCTGGCCGCCATAGCGGTGCCGATGAGCTCAAGGGAAAAACTCCGCTGCCGGCTCAAATAAACCGCGATATGCTTATGCACTTGAACCGGATGAATTTTGTAAAAATGATTGTAAATGCAACGGAAACGCACATCCCAGGGTTATCCCGATTTTCCGCGGACTCTGGCAGAGTTCCAGAGGCGGTTTGCGAGCGAGCAAGCGTGCGCGGCCTATTTGGCGCTTGTGCGTTGGCCGCAAGGATTTGAATGTCCCCGATGTCGGCATCAGCGAGCATGGCGAGAAAGCTTGAGGACCTATCGTTGTCGCGGATGCCGGAAACAAGTGCATCTGACGGCCGGAACCATCATGCACCGAAGCCATCTTCCCCTGCGGACTTGGTTTTGGGCGGCGTATTTGATGAGCACGTTGACTCCGGGAATATCGGCCTTGCAACTCATGCGCCAACTGGGGTTGGGTTCGTATCGGACCGCGCTCTATCTCTGCCGCCGGTTGCGGCGAGCCATGGTCAATCCAGCACGGGAGCCGCTGGCCGGAGTGGTTGAAGCCGATGAAACCTATATCGGAGGTTCTAGAGTGAGAAAAGGAGTCAAGGGCCGCCGCGTCGGCGGGAAAATTCCCGTGGCCGTCGCCGTAGAAAACCGCGGGGATCACACCGGCCGAATCCGCTTGCAGGTTCTCACGGACGTTTCCAGCAGTTCCCTTCATGCCTTCGTCCAGAAAAACATCGCCACCGGAAGCCAGGTCAACACGGACGGCTGGAAGGGGTATTGGGGAATCGCCCTTGCCGGATACGCCCACTACCCGCAGACGCAGGGCTCTCCCGAACGAGCAGGCCAGATTCTGCCCTGGGTTCACCGTGTCATCGGCAATCTGAAGACTTGGTTGCGGGGCACCCACCATGGTGTGGACAGGGAACACATACAGGGCTATCTGGATGAGTTTGCCTTCCGCTACAACCGTCGGCGTTACAGGGAGCATGCTTTTCTCACGTTGCTGGTGCTGGCGTTACGGACCAAACAGGTCCCCGTTTCGCAAATTTTATCCGGCTCAAGTGCATAAGCATAAAACCATCTTTCCTGAATGCACTGGCCGGGGCCCAGCGGTCCCGCTCACGGACCCCAACGACCCAGGCGGTCCGCGCGCGGATCGGGTACAATAGCGGCAATGCTCGGACATGTTTTGAGCGGCGCGCGCGTTCTTGGCGCGGAGCTTGGCCTCGTCCGGCGCGGAGGTGCGCTTGAGCGCGGTGCCGTCCCCAAACGTTCCGCGCCGCGGAAAGGACGGCGACGGATTTCCGTTTTACACCGACGGTTCCGTTCTGATGGCGGAGTTCCCGCCCCAGGCCGCCTCGTTCGCGCCGCGATGACGGCGTTTCCGCCGCCGCCAGCGATTTTTGTAGAATGAGCCGTTCTCAATGAGCGGATGGCCAAGGCTTAAAACCCACCTGAAGTCGGACGGCGTTCTCTCAGGCAAGGTTCTCCTGGGATTGGACTTCGATGGAACCCTCGCGCCCATCACCGCGCATCCGGACCACGCGGCCATGCCGGAGGATACGATGAAAATCCTTTCGTCCCTTGCCCGGAGGCGGAAGATCCGCATCGCCATCGTGAGCGGGCGCAGCGCCAAGGACATTAAGGCCCGCATCGGAGTGCCCGGAATTTTCTACTGCGGCAACCACGGGTTGGAGATCGACGGGCCCGGCATCCGATGGACCCACGCGGCGCTCAGGCGCTCTCGCGCCAAGCTCGCGGCGCTGGGCCGCGCGCTGCGGGAGGACTTGAAAGGCGGCGCCGGCGAGTTTTTAGTGGAAGACAAGGGCGGCAGCCTGAGCGTGCACTACCGCGGCGTCTCGCCTATTTTGGTGCCTTTGGCGCACAAGATCGTGCTCAAGAACTACCGCAGGCTGCGCGGGGACTTCCGGCTCATGCCCGGCAAAAAGGTTTGGGAAATCGTCCCGCGCTTAATCTGGAGCAAGGGCGACGCCGTGCTCAGGCTCGGCAGGCTGACGGGCTGCGGGAAGCTGATTTTCGTGGGCGACGACCGCACGGACGAGGAGGGATTTAAGACCCTGCGCGGCCGGGCGCTCACGGTGCGCGTCGCCCGGAACGGGCCGTCCTACGCGAAGTTCTTCCTGAAAGACTACCGGCAGGTGCGGGCGTTTTTGGAATTCTTGGCGCTCAAGCCTTGAATTCCTGGCTGGGGCTCAGGCGAATCTGCGCGAGGCCGTCGATAAGCCTGGCGGCCCACGCGTAAACGTTGTGCTCCCGCACCATGGCCCGCATGGCCACCATGCGGGCGGTCTGCTCCTCCGGGGACATCTCGATGGCCCTGGCGATGGCGTCGGCGGTCTGCTCGAAGTCGTACGGGTTGACGATGAGCGCGTCGCGCAGCTCCCGCGAGGCCCCGGTGAAGCGGCTTAAAATGAGGACGCCGTTCTCCTCGTCCCGGGAGGCGATGAATTCCTTGGCGACCAGGTTCATCCCGTCGTGCAGCGAGGTCACCATGCACAAGTTGGCGGCCTTGTAGTAGGGTTCGATGTCCGCGTGGTTGTGGTGGCTGGCCATGAGCACGATGGCCGCGTAGTCCTTGGCCGCGAATTTCGCGTTGATGCGCTTGGCCTCGGATTCGAGCTCCTCCTGAAGATCCCGGTAGCGCTTGATGCGGGTGCGGCTGGGCGCGGCGATTTGCACGAAGGTGAAGCGCCCGCGGTATTGAGGGTATTTTTCCAGGAAGCGCTCGATGCCCGAGAAGCGTTCCAAAAGCCCCTTGGTGTAGTCGATGCGGTCGATGCCGATGCCCATGAACTCGGCTTTCAGGCCCTCGCGGCGCAGAAGCTCCGCCGCGCCGGGGTTGGGTTTGGCCGCGACGGGATTGGGAAAGGCCACGCTGATGGGGTAGGGGCGCACGCCGGCCGAGTGCCCTCCTCGGCGCACCGCGAAGCGCTCCCAATCGATGCGGCACTCCATGGTGCGGTCGACGGTTTCCAGGAAATTGTTGCAGTGAAACTGGATGTGGAAGCCCACGATGTCCGCCGCGATCATGCCTTCCAGGATTTCCCGCTGCCACGGGCAGACGGCGAAAGCCTCGGGGTTCGGCCAAGGAATGTGCCAGAACAGGGCCACGCGCGCGTCCGGGCGCTTCTTCTTGATGAGCTTGGGCAGCAGGGCGAAGTGGTAGTCCTGAATGAGCACGCAGGGCTCGCGCACGCCGGCCATCTCCTCGATGAGGGCGTCGGCGAACTTCTGGTTGGCGACTTGGTAGTAGTTCCAATCCGAGGCCTTGAACTGCGGGCGAGTGTAGGCGATGTGGCAAAGCGGCCAGAGCCCTTCGTTGGCGAAGCCGTAGTAGTAGCCTTCCTCTTCCTCTTTGGTCAGCCACACCCGGCGCAAGGTGTACTGCGGCGATTCGGGCGGCACCGCGATGCGCCCATGGGCGTCGGCGCTCTCCTGATCCGCATCCCCCGCGCCGTGCGCCACCCAGACGCCGCCGCAGGCCAGCAAAATGGGCTCGATGCCGGTGACCAGGCCGCTGGCCGGAGTGAGGACCTCGACCTTCCCGCCTTTGCGCACGTGCATGTAGGGCTCGCGGTTGGCTACGACGAAAATGGGCCGGCCCTCCAGGGTGGCCTTGACGTGTTCCTTCAAGCGCTCGGCGGTCCAGAGGGAGGCGGCCTTGTGCCGCAGGTGCGCCTCCTCCTCGGCCACGGCGCGCGCCTCGGCCAGGCTCTCGGCCAGGAAGGAGGCCTCGGCGGCCAGGGGCTGCAGGCCCTTGGGCAAGGGCGGGGCCGCCGCGGGCTCGCCCGCGCGCGTCTTGCGCATCCAGTCGGTGAGATCGTCGAGCGGGCTCATGATGTTCCAGCGCACAATCCAAAGAGTCACCAGGGAAATGATGAAGACCTCGATGAGCAGGCGCAGGAAGTTGTTCTTCCACAGCTCGTCGATGCGGACCTTGATGTAGGACGCGTCATGCACCACGGCCAGCGCGCCCACCAGCCCGCGGTTGGGCGCGAGCGGCGTCACGTAGGCGTGAAAGTCCCCATCGGGAGAGCCGAGGACGGCGTCCGCGGGGCTCTGTTGGGCTAAGGCCCGCTTGACGGTCTGCTCCAAGGCCGCAATCTCGCCGGAAAGCGCGGGCGTGAAAGCCAGGGGCTTGTCTTCCGCGTTGAAGACGGCAATGCCGTTGAGGCGCCCGTGGCTGCCGTATTTCTTAACGACGTCCTCGAGGCGGCGCCGGCTGCCCGACTCGAGAGCCGACTGCACGAGGTCGCCGAAAGTCTGGGACAGGATCTCGCCGCGGCGGTTGAGATCGTCCAAAAGCCCGCGCTTCTCCTGGCGCGCCTGGAAAAACGTGGAGCCCGCCGCGACGAGGGTCGCGGCGATGGCGAGAGCGACGATGAGTCTTGCCGTAATGCGCATATCGGGACGGGCCGGCCGGGCCTGGGGCTCTTGCCCGCAAAAAATGGAGCGGATGCCGCTCGAAAATGGTGCCCAGTATAGGATTTGAACCTATGACCTTTCCCATGTCAAGGGAACGCGCTACCACTGCGCCAACTGGGCCTGTCCTCTTATTCTACCTATGTCGGCGCCCGGTGATCAAATGCTCTACTCTGCGGACTGGGCCAGGTGTTACGGCGCGGCGTCTCCGCGGGCGCGCAGTATGCCCTCGAACTTCGCGCCCGCGGCCGGATCGGTTTGATCGTAGTAATGCAGGACGGCGCGGATCAGCGCCGGATGGAACCTCCAGCCGCGCTGCTCAGAAGCCATTTGAATAATGATTCCTTTTTCCATTCGCTCGGCTTCGGACACGTCGTAATACATGTTGGCGATGTGAGCCGGGTCGGAATACACAGACCACGCCTCGTTTATATACGCCTTTGCCAAGAAGTCCCTGCTGAGCTTTAATTCCTTGCGGTATGCGTCCTCGGTCTTGAGCTTCGACCAGCGCCAGCGGACAGAAGACGCGAACCAGCCCCGTTTGGCAATCCCGCGGGCCAAAGCCAGGGCCATGAGCCATTCTCCGTGCAGCGAGGGGTGGGCGAAGTCGAGGAGGCAATCGGGCACGACATTGGGGCAGGCGCGCTTGCGTAGGAAGATTCGCCGAGCATCAACGAAAGAGACGTCGGGTTCCTGCTGTGAGCGGAGAAATTGATTGTGAGGGGACGCCGCCATGGGGTTGGCGAGGATTGCCCAGTTCACTTGTCCCAGGAGAACGACGGGGACGTGCTGGGTCCGGGCCAGTTCGATCATTGCGCGGACGTTGCGTTTATAGAGCGCCATAAGGACGGCGTCGCCGGGACGCCGGAAATGCAGGCTTGCCGCGATTCGGCGGATCAGCGGGAAATAGTCCCCTATCCAATAGACGAAGCGGCCGAATCCATTGCCCATTCGTTCCTGAATAAGCCGCAGCTGAGGTTGAATGCCTTCGTTGTTGCCTTCATAGAGAACGAGTAGATCAGGGTGGTAGCCCATAACTTCCTGAACGATGGGAAGATCGCGAAAGCTGTCCGAGCCGGAGACGCCGGCGTCTATAACCTCGATCTTTTCCCCCGGCACGACGTCCGCGAGAATTTCAGACAGCCATTTGGGGTAGCCGGCCTCGGGCTGAAACGGTGCCCCTTCCGTGGTGGATTGCCCGATGCAGAAGATGCGGAGGGTTCCGGCCGGCTTGGCGACCGGAAAGCTTTTGGGATAGTCCGAGCTTGTCACAACCGTCCATGGATTGGGTACGGCCCAAAGCGTGCCGCCGACGGTTTCAACGTGATAAAGGGGCCGCCGGGACAAAATCCAGTACGTGCCCCGGCTTTGCGGCGGCTCGCCGAACCTGAGCAGATGGAGAGGAACCAGGACGGCCGCCGCTGCGGAAAGAGAAAGAGCAAGACGCGGAAGCCAACCTGTCTTTTTTGTCATCTTGAATATTCGCCAAGACTTTTTGGGCGCCGAAACATGGTAACAAATGAACGCAGTTTTTTGCCCGGACAAAAAGTAAAATGAAAATGGGTGAAAACCACACGAATCGCGGCGCTTGCGTGCCTGGGTCTTTTGTCGTCCTGCGCAAAGCCTCGGCCGTCGCGGGCGCTGCTTCCGGGAAGTCTTCTTGTCACTTATTACGGCAACCCGCTTTCCAAGGAAATGGGCATTCTGGGCCAACTGCCGCCCGAGGAGATGATGAATCGCCTGGCGGACACGGCACGGATGTGGCAGCGGGCCGATCCCGGCGCGCGGGTCCGCCCTGGCCTGGAACTCATTGCCGTAGTCGCCTCGAATAAGCCAAACGGCGGGCTTTACTGCCAACGTACGCCGCGTCCGATTATCGATGAAGTCCTGCGCTGGGCGCGCCGCCGGGGTTGGCTCGTTGTTTTAGACATTCAGCCCGGTCGCAGCACGGTGCGCTCGCAAATCGACTACTTGCGTCCTTACTTGGAGCGGCCCGGCGTCGAGCTCGCGCTGGATCCGGAGTTTGAAATGTCCCGCGGGGGAAGGCCGGGAACCCGCATCGGCGGCAGCGACGCCGAGGACGTCAACGTCGCCATCATCGAACTCTCTGGGATCGTGCGGAAATACCATTTGCCGCCCAAGCTGCTTCTGGTGCACCGCTTTACGGATGGAATGCTGCGCCGCAGGGATCGCATCAGGCTCGATCCGAGGGTGCAGGTGGCGGTGGTCATGGACGGCTTCGGCGCGCCGGGCCTTAAAACCGCCATTTATCGGCGTGAGATCGCCGATCGGCCCGTGGAGTTCGCCGGCATCAAGCTCTTCTACAAGAACGACAAGCCGATGCTGACCACCGCCCAGGTACTGGCCTTGAAGCCGCAACCCAGCGTCATCATTTACCAGTAGGCGCGCCCAAGGCGTTCTTAAAAAAGCGCACCAGCCGCGGCCGGTATTCCCGGCCGAAGAGCGTAAACGCCTGAACGTGATCCCCGCCCGCCGCGGTCCACATTTCCTTGGGCTCGCGCGCCGCGCGGTAGAGCGCCAGGCCTTCCTTATAAGGCACGGTCTTATCCGCGGTGCCGTGCACCACCAGGATGGGGATGCGTGGCAAACGCCGGATCATCTTGAGCGGGTCGTAGCGGTCCGAAACCAGAAGCCATGTCAGCGGCCAAGTCAGCGGGCGCGTGAGCCAGAATTGGCAGAGTTTGTCGCGCGCGATGGCGCGCCAAGAGGAGAACGGCGACTCCAACGCCAGGGCGCGCACGCCAGCTGAGGAGAGGGCGACCGCGGCCACGGCGACGGCGCCGCCCAGGCTTTGGCCGAAGACCAAAAGCTTGCCCGGATCGACGTCCGGACGCGAGCGCACGTAGCGCAGGGCCGCGACCGCGTCTTGGACCGCGCCGGACTCCGTGGGGCTCCCTTCGGAGGCGCCGAAGCCGCGGTAGTCGGGGATGAAGACGTTGAAGCCGTCCTCAGCCAGCCAGGCGGAGAAGCCCCACTGCGAGGTGATGTTGCCGCCGTTGCCGTGGAAGTGAACGACCGTGCCCAGCGGCGGCTTTACGGCCGAATGAAAAAAGATGCCGGTGAGCGCCGTGCCGTCGAGGGACGTGAACGTCGGCGTGTCGAAGGCCAAGCCCAGCCGCTGCGGCTCCCCGTAAACATGGCTGTCGGGATAGAAGAAATAGCGCGTGCAGCCGCATAAAAGCGCCGCCGCAGCGCAGCTAAAGAGCGCCCAACGCCGTGCGCGCACGTCAGCGCCCGATGTCCTCGTTCCAGAGCTTCGGGTTTTTGGCGATGAACTCGCGCATGAGCTCGATGCATTCAGCGTCGTTGAGGATGAGGATCTCGATGCCGCGGCCGCGCAGGAATTCTGGCGCTCCCGCGAAGTTTTTCGCTTCTCCAGCCACCACGCGAGGAATATTGAACTGCGCGGCCGCCCCCGAGCAGAGGTAGCAAGGGCTCAAGGTCGAGTAGAGCGTCGCGCCGCGGTAGGAGCCCAGGCGCCCGGCTCGGCGCAGACAGTCAATTTCCGCGTGGGCGGTGGGATCTTGCTCCTGGACGCGGCGGTTGCGCCCTCGGCCGACCACGGCGCCGTCTTGAACCAGCACCGAGCCGATGGGAATGCCTCCCTCGGACAAACCGAGGCGCGCTTCCTTTATAGCTTCGCGCATGAAGTCCTCGTCGTTCACGGGCTCCATTGTGCGTCATCCGGCCGCCGGTGTCAAGGCAGGCTGGCTGACAGGCAGGCTGGCGCGGCTCGCCTCCGGCGCCCGGCCGCTCTTCTTAAGGTCTTAGGCCGCCGCGGCCAGCGCGCGCAGGATGGCGCGGGAAAGCTCCCGCTTGAAGACTTCGTCGGTGAAAACCGCCTCCGCGTGGGAAAAGCCGTCTCCGCCCTTTTCAGCGCGCGCGATTCGCGCGGGCGCGGGGCCCAGCCGCCGATCGCCGATGGAAAAATCGAGGAATAAACGCTCGTCTTCGCGCAGGACGCAAAGGGTCGAGAGCCGGGCCCGCGAGGCGGAGAGCTCCTCCATCCAGCCCCAGGCGTCCTGACGGGCCGCCTCGGGCGGGAAAGAAATTGCCGTCGGGATTTTACGCGGCAGCCGGGCGCTCATGGGCCGGCCCTCAGCGCCGGGTGCCTGAAAATGCGCGCCGGACCCGCGCCGTGGGGGATTCTTTCGCCGATGGTCCAGAAGTTGCGGCCGTCCCAGGCCAGGCCCGCGGGGCGGTATCGGCCGTCGGCATACTCGGGCAGGGGCATGTAGCCCACGGCTTCGTCGGGCCGATTGAGATTGAGGCGCACCAGTTCGCGGTCGGAGGAGTCCAGCACCCAAAGGGTCTTGCCGTCGTAGACCACCGCCGTCGGATCGGGATCGGGGCAGTGATAAGACGCGATTTCAGTCAGGTCCACGTCCAGGATGTGCTTGTGCAGCACGTGCTTGTTGTCGAGCGTCCAGAGATAGATGCCGTCGTAGGCCATGGAGAGGGTGCCTGGATTCGTACGGTACTTTTGCAGGGGCGTCAGGTCCTGGTCGTTCAAGCCGCGCGTGATGACGCCCGAGGCGGAGAGCCGCCAGGACGCGTCCTGGGCGAAGAGGATGCCCAGCGGCGTTTGGTTGGTGTAGTGAACGGTGCGGACGATGTTGAGATTTGGCAGGGCGTGAACGAAGAATGACTGGGCGAACCAGTCGGCCGCCCAAAGGTTCTTGCCGTCGAAGCCGAGGCCCGCCGGGTGCCGGTAGGGCGCGCTCCAAGAGTCCACGCGCGCGGCTTTGCGTGCCCGCTCTTGCGCGGCGCGCCGCGAGGAAAGAACGCCGAAGCACAGGGCCAAAAAGCCGGCGAGCGCGAGGAAATACGCCGGAGCCCGGCGTTTTTTCGGGAGCGGACGAAGCGAAATCGCGGTTCCTGCGGCGCGGACGGACTTGTCCAGGCAGGCTTCGAGGCTTTCCCTCGTCCAGGGCGGAGGGACGACCTCGCAGACGCCCAAACGCATGAGTTCCACGGCGCGGGAAGCGTCCCTGCGGTCGGCGGCCACGACCACGGGCATGGTTGGGTAGGCGCGCAGGATTTCCCGCACATGGGCCGCCGCGTCGTCCTTCTCCGCGTCGGCGACGAGCACGGCGTCCGGGCGCCGCTCGCCCAAAAGCTCGAGAACCTCTTCCAATCGGCCGGATGCCCGCACGCCGTAGCCGGCTTCGCCGGCCAAGAGCGCGAGGCGCGAGCGCTCCTGGGCGTCCGCGCACAAGAGGCTCAGTAAGGGAGCCACGGCCTATTCTCCCTGCCGCGGCGCGGGAATGGTCAGCACGGCGCCGGGCACGGGAAGCCCTTGATTAAACTTGCTTTCATTGGCCCGGTAGATTTCCTCCCACAAATCCGGATCGCCGTAGTAGCGCTGGGCCAAAGAGCGCAGCGTGTCGCCTTCCTGGACCGCGTGCGTCTTGGGCCAGTGCGGCGCGGGAGCGCGCTTCTTGGGTGGGGGCGGCGCCGGCTTGGGCATGAGCGCCTGGATCTGGAGCTTGGACTGTTCCAGCTCGTAGCTCAGGACGTCTTTTTTCCGGCTCATCTGCCGGTATTCGTCCTTGAGCTCGCCGATGCGCTTTTGCAGCACGTCCGCGTCGCCCTTCAATATCTGGTTGTTGGTAGCCGCCGCCTGCGCCTGGCTCTCCAGGTCTTTTTTCTGCTGGGTCAGGCGGGCGATGTCGCTGGTCAGGTTTGAGGCGGCCGCGGCGGCTTGGCCCACGAAGTTTCCGGAAAAGGATGGGGCGCCGAATTTGTAATTGACGGATACCTCGTAGCCGCCGCCCGGCTTGTTGGTTCCGTCCCAGGGAACGGTCATGGCCGCGTCAATCACCAGAGGTGAAAAGTCGACTCCGAAGCCGAAGGCCAGGGTGCTGATGCCGTCCATTTCAAAGCCGCGGCCCACGCGCAGCTTGAGGAGGCCTTGATCTAAAGAGGCCTCGACGCCCGGATCGAACTCCAGGAGGCCGCTGCGCATGCGCAGGTCGCTCGCGAAGGTGAGCCACTGCTGCCAGGTGTAGGCCGCGCCGAGGCTCATGACGGGGTAGGGCAAGCCCACGCCGGTGGCGAAGTTGGTGACGGAGAGTCCGCCTTTAAGTCCAAAATTGGAGTCTGCCATGACGCCGCCGTCGAAGCCGAGGCCGATGTGGCTCTTGGAGCCCGGGCCTGGCGAGACGCTTAAAATCTTGAAGTTGCCGCCGACCTTAAGGGGCCTGGACAAATAAAGCGCCGCCGGGGCGCGCAGGAGCTGGCTATAGTTGAAAATGACGTTGTCGGCGGCATCGCCGTTGCCCTGGCGCTCGCCGTAGTAGCCCAGGCCGACCGTGGCGGTGTTGATGGGATCGAATGGCCTGACGTAGGCGAAAGAGTCCAAGGTGAGGACGCCCTCCTTGGAATCCAGGCGCCCGAAGTCTCCCGCGGCCTGGGTGTAGGGGGTGTTGGCCATGCCGGCCGGATTGAAGAACATGCCGAACGGATCGTCCGCGACGGCGGTATAGGCCATGCCCATGCCCAGGGCTCGCGCGCCCGGCCCGATGTCGTAGAAATCGGCCGCCCGCGCCGGGAAAGCGGATAGGGGCATGAGCAGGCACAGCGGAAGGGCAAGCCGCGAGGCTTTCACGCCTTAAAATATAGCGGAGGCTCGTGAATAAAATATTGCGGGGAAAGGATTTTTAGCGGAGCGCCCGGGCGGGCCGGAATCGCGTCAGCCCAGCTTGTACTTGACGCCCATTCCACCCTCGGGCCAGTCGCAGACGATGTTGTCGAAAGGGCAGAGCATGCGGCAGGCGCCGCACTCGATGCAGTTCTCGTAATTGACGATGATTTTCCTGCCGTCCTCGTGCCACTCGTAGACCTTGGCCGGGCAGACGGTCGTGCAGGGCTTGGTCTTGCACTCCGTCGCGCAGGGCGATTCCGCGGAAGCGTCCTTCAGGGCGATGTGGCTGTTGGGCGACTTTTTCCACTCAAGCGTGCCCAGCTTCGCTTCGACGGTGAAGTCGATTTTCACGTCTTTGGATTCGGACATGGCTCAGTTTATACCGCGGCCTTGCGCAGAGGCCAGAGGTCGCGCGCGATGCGTAAAAATCCGCGCTTCCTGACCAGGGCCAGGGCCTTCTTGAGGTGATCCTTCTTGGGCTGCCCGTCCGCGGAAAAGCGCATGTGCGCCAGGTCGCAGGCGAGCTTGGGGTAGAAATCCAGGAATCCCGGGCTTTTTTCGACCGATTCCTCCAAGTACATGGTTTCTTCCATGTCCTTGAGGACGTAGCTTTTTTGAAGCTTGTCGACGTAGGCGGAGAGCGCGGCCTTGGAGAAGTCCCCTTTGGCCTTGGCCTCGATGACGGTCTCGCCGGCGAGCTTGCCCGAGGTCATGGCGAGGTTCGAGCCCTCGCGGAAGGCGGGGTTGGTCATTTGCGCCGCGTCGCCGGCGACCAGAAATCCGTCCGCGGCCAGCGGCGGCATGGAGCGGATGCCGCCCTCGGGAATCAGATGCGCGGAGTACTCCAGGGTCTTTCCTCCGGAAATGAGCTTCTTGATGAACGGGTGAGACTTCAAAATTTCCAGGTGATCGGAGGGGCGGATGCCCTTCTTTTGGTATTCGGAGAGCTTGCAGCCTACGCCCAAGGAGACGCTCTCTTTGTTCGTGTAGATGAAGCCGTAACCCAGCATGCCCAGAGTGACCGAGCCGAAAAGCTCCATGGTGGCGCCTTCGCCGGGGTTCAAGGCGAAGCGGTCCTCGATAATCTTGGGATCGAGCGCGATGACTTCCTTGGCCCCGAGAGCCACCTCGCTGGACTTGAGCTCGCCGCGGAAGCCCGCTTTCTGGGCTAAAATAGAGTTGACGCCGTCGCAGGCCAGGACCACGGAGGCCATCAGCTCGTCGCCGTCGCTGGTCTTGATGCCGACGATTTTGCCGTCCTTCTTGACCACGTCGCGCACGGTCACGCCCGTGAACACTTCCGCGCCCGCGGCCTCGGCCTTCTGCGCGTACCAGCGGTCGAATTTCACCCGGATGATGGTGAAACAGTTGGGCACGCCTTCTAAAAATTTGAGCGACTTATAGCCGACGGTGATCCAGGAGTCCTCGGTCGTGATGCAGGTTTTCTGCTCGACTACGGGCCGCTCGACCGGAGCGTCAGGCTCTTTCCAAAACTCGGGCACGATTTCGTGGAGCATGCGGGAATAGAGTACCGCGCCCTGCACGTTCTTGGCTCCGGGGTACTCGCCGCGCTCCAAAAGAGCGACCTTGAGGCCCGCCTTGGCCATGACGATGGCCGCGGAAGTGCCGGCGGGGCCGGCTCCGACCACTATGGCGTCGTAGGCGTCTTCGGACACGGCGAACTAGCCTTGCGCGGCACGGCCCGTGGCGCTGTTGGCGGCTTCCAAAAGCTCCTCGGGCTTGAAGGGCTTGGTCATGAAGCACGCGACCTGGGGAAACTTTTGGAACAAGGCGCGCGAGGGTTCCAGAGCCGTCAGGACCACGACCGGGATGTTCTTGGTTTTTTCGTCTTGCGAAACGGCGTTCTGCAGGGAGTAGCCGTCCACGCCGGGGAGCATGACGTCTAGGACCAGTAAATCGGGGGAAACCCGGCCGATTTCCTCCATGGCCGCTCGGCCGTTGTCGCAGGAGAAGACCTCGAAGCCGCCCTGCTCGAGGGTATACTTGATGAGATTGACCATCTCCGGCTCGTCGTCCACGACGAGAACTTTCTTGGCCATGCGCGAAAACAATATCAATTCCCGCGCGCGAGTGTCAAACACGGCCGACCGCTGCCGCTTGGGCGGGGATTTCCTATAATAAGACGGTGATGATCCTGGCGCCGCTTTTGGCCGGATGGCTCCTGGCGCCGAGCGCCTCGGCGGCCGTCGTTCAGTCTCCGGTCCTCTGGCAGGAGCGCTATTATTTCGACGCGCTTCTGCAGGCCCGCGACCGCCAGCAGCGCGAGGAGAGCGATCCGGAGATGATCCCGGTGCTCCGCGCCATCGCCGGCCAGGTGGCCCAGCAGGGCCTGAACCTCAACCGCCTCGGGCTCTACGTCGCGGCGCAGAAGGGCAACGTGCGCTTCGCCTTCGCGCAGAAAGATCCCGAACCGAGCCTGAAGGTCATCCTGTCCAACCTGATGACGCTCACGCGCGGCGCCGGACAAATCCGCGACAACCTCGATTACCTTGCCGTGCGCTGCCGCCTGGCGTCCTCGCAGGCTCTTTCCGATCCGAAAATGGAGCAGGCCAGCCTGGTTATTTTGGCCGAAATCCGGCAGCTCCAGCTCGATCTGAATGCCGTCTACTTGAACGCGGCCGCCGTGCAGAAGGACGCCTGGGCATTTTCCCGGCCGAAGGACCGGTATTTGAGAAGCTCCCTGTGGATGCTGGTCCAAAGCATGCGCCGCATCCAGAACTCCGTCTATTCCATCTACAATTCCGCCCGTGACCTCGCGCTGCGCTGCCGTTAGCCTGGCCGCCGCCCTGTGCGCCGCTTTCCCGGCCGCCGCGCGCGCCGCGGCAACCGCCAAGTCCGTGTCCTTCAAGACCGCGGACGGATGGACCATTTCGGCGCTCTACCATCCGGCCCGGCCCGGCGCCGAGACGGCCGTGCTCATTCATGGGTTGGGATCGAGCAACAACGAGTGGGGCGGCTTTTCCCCGAAGCTCTGGCGCTTGGGATTGGGCACCTTGGCCATTGACTTGCGAGGCCACGGACGAAGCCTTTCGGGGCCGCGCGGCGCCGAGGGCTGGCGGGACTTCGATCAAACGGGCGAGTGGCCCAAGACCGTGCGCGATCTGCTGGCCGCGGCGGTTTATTTGCGCCGGCGCGGCGTCCCGGCGCGCCGCATCGTCTTTATCGGCGCCTCCATCGGCGCGAACTTGGCCTCGGAGGCCGCCGCCAAGCTCAAGGACTCGCCGTGGGTCGTCCTCCTTTCCCCGGGCGAGGACTACCACGGCATTTTGCCTGCCGGCGTGTCGGGGCGTCGCGTTTTGCTCGCGGCTTCTCCTCCCGATCCTTACGCCTATGGCACCTGCCTTGAAATGGCGGGACGCACAAAAGGGGCTGTCTTCTTGCCCGCCCGCGACGGGCACGGCGTGCAGATGTTTAGGGACGCGCGCTTTACCAGGGCTCTCTTGGCGTGGATTCGGGGCGTTTCCGCGGGAGCGCCGCGCCGCCGTCCGTGATTTGCTAAAATAACGTCGAGGCCAGATTATGCCAGATGCGCTGAAAACCCTTGGATTTTTCGTCGGCGCCTGCCTGACGGCCGAGTTCGTCGGCTACTGGCTGCACATCCTGCTCCACAGCGACAAGATTAAGTTCCTGAGCCGCAGCCACATGATCCATCACTTAATCAGCTACCCGCCGGACACGCCCATGAGGCCGTCCGAGGAGTACATGCTCTCGACGCAAGGCCGGGCCAGCCTGCTGGG
>JAGWJU010000210.1 GCA_028865585.1 Elusimicrobiota bacterium
CGGCGGCGCGGCCGTTTTCCGGGGCGGCGCGCGCGGTGGCCGAGGAAGCCTTCTCGGCCGCGGGCGGGAAGCCCGCGCCCATCTTAAAGTAGAATATCAGTGAATTTATGGCGCGCGAAGCGGTCGTTGTCTCGGCGGTGCGGACCCCGGTGGGCCGTTTGGGCGGGGCCCTGGCCGGCGTGCGTCCGGACGATTTGGCCGCGATGGCCATCGCGGCCGCGGTTCAAAAGGCGCCGGGCCTCCCGCTTGAAAAAATCGCGGACGTCTACTTCGGTTGCGCCAATCAGGCCGGCGAGGACAACCGCAACGTCGCGCGCATGGCCGCCCTCTTGGCGGGCCTGCCGCAGAGCGTTCCCGGCTGCACGGTCAACCGGCTGTGCTCCTCGGGCTTGGAAGCCGTCAACGCCGCGGCGCGCGCGATTTTAGCCGGCGAGGGCGACGCCTACGTGGCCGGCGGCGTCGAGAGCATGAGCCGCGCCCCGTGGGCGCTTCCTAAGTCTGAGAAGGCCTTCCCCTACGGCAACCTGACGGCCTACGACACGGCGCTGGGCTGGCGGTTCCCCAACCCGCGGCTTAAAGCCATGTTCCCTTTGCTGAGCATGGGCGAAACAGCCGAGAACGTGGCCGAGCGCTACAAGGTTTCGCGGGCGGATCAAGACGCCTTCGCGCTTGGGAGCCACCAGCGCGCCGCCCGCGCCCGCGCCGAGGTTTTTGCCGAGGAAATTTTCCCTGTCGAGGCTCCGGCCGGGAAGGGCAAGATCGTTTCCGTCTCCCAGGATGAAACCGTGCGCGAGGACACGAGCCTCGAGAAGCTCTCGGCGTTAAAGCCGGCGTTTCGCCCCGGCGGCAGCGTGACCGCGGGCAACAGCTCGACCTTGAACGACGGCGCTTCGGCCATGGTCTTGATGGAGGCGGCGTTCGCCAAGTCTTTGGGCCTGAAGCCCCTGGCGCGCTGGCTGGGCGCCGCTCCCGCCGGCGTGGATCCGTCCTACATGGGCATCGGCCCCGTGCCCGCCATCTTGAAGCTTTTGTCCCGGCTGGGCCGCAAGACGGCGGATTTTGACTTGATTGAAATCAACGAGGCCTTCGCGGCGCAGAGCGTGGCCTGCGCGCGGGAGTTGCAGCTCGATGAAGAGCGCCTGAACGTCAACGGCGGCGCCATCGCGCTGGGCCATCCTCTCGGCTCGAGCGGATGCCGCATCGCGGTGACTCTTCTTCATGAGATGCGCCGCCGCGGCGCGCGGCTGGGCCTCTCGGCTTTATGCGTGGGCGTGGGCCAAGGCTTGGCCGCGGCCTGGGAGGCGCTCTAGTGGCCGGGCGGGAGGCCTACGTTTTAGTCGTCGACGACGATCCGCTCATTCTGGGCCTCATCGCGGCGCGCCTGGAGGGCGGCGGCTACAACGTCACCACCGCGTCCGACGCCTGGCAGGAGGTTCTGCAGGCGCAGGGCCTCAAAATCGGCCTTGTCGTCACCGACATCAACATGCCCGGCGCCGGCACGGGCTTAGACGCCTACAGGCATCTGCGCCGCGTGTTCCCGCAGCTGCCGGTCATCTTCGTGAGCGCCATGCCCCGCGAGGAGATCGCCAAGCAGCTGCCGCCCGATCCGAGGGTGAGGGTCCTCTCCAAGCCCATCGACTTCGAGCTTCTGCGCGCGGCCATCAAGGAATTGACCGGCGTGGACCGGCCGCTTTAGCGTCAGGCCGCGGCAGGGCTTTCGGCCGCCGGCGGATCGGAGCGCCTGTCGATGACGTAGACCGAACCGCCCTTTTCCTTCGCATGGCGCTTTAGCTCCGTGCAGATTTGGGAAATCTGCGCGAAGGACTCGAGCGTGCGCGCGGCGTTGTGGCAGACGCCCATGGCCACGGAGATGATGGGGAATTCCCGGATCTGCCCCCGCCGGTCGGCCGTGACGATGACGCCGCGCGTGCGGTCTTCCGGGGTGTAGAAACCCGGCGCCAGGGCGTCGAACTCCTTGGCGATGCGCGCCGCCACGTCCTCCATGTGCTCAGGCGAGGAGAGCACGATGAAGTCGTCGCCGCCGATGTGCCCGACGAAGTCGATGGTCTCCAGCTCTCCCTTGAGGCGGATGAGGAGGTGCGCCGTCTCCCGGATGACGCGGTTTCCGGCGTCGTAGCCGTAGACGTCGTTGTAGGCTTTGAACTGGTTCAAATCGAGGTAGAGCACGGCCAGGGGCCGGCCGGAGGCCAGGGCTTGGCGCACGCGGTTCTCGATGGAGGCGTTGCCGGGGAGGTGCGTGAGCGGGTTGGCGTCCAAGCCCATCTGCGTGCGGCGCAGAATCATGCGCACGCGGGCCAAAAGCTCGTCCATGTCCACGGGTTTGGCGATGAAGTCGTCGGCGCCCAGGTCCAGGCCCGCGATCTTGCTTTCTCGCTCGGCCGCCGCGGAGAGAATCACCAGCGGCATGTGCTCGAAAAGAGGATCCTGGCGCAGGAGCCGGCAGACGGAAAAGCCGTCTAAGCCCGGCATGTGGCGGTCCAGGACCGCGATGTCAGGGTGCTGGGCGCGGATTTTTTCCAGGGCCTCGAGCCCGTCCGAGGCCCGCAGGACCTGGAATCCCGATCGCTCCAAAAATTCAGAAAGCAGGTGGACGATCTCGGGATCATCGTCGGCGACCAGGATGGTGACGGAGGCGTTTTCAGGCATGAGCGAAGGTATATTCTACCCTCTTCTCCGCCAAATTGACAGCCTTGCGCTCTTGTTGTAGAATAGCGCGTCGTTTAAGAGCGGGGGCGTTTTCATCGACCAGCAACCCGACGGAGAGCAGGGCCGGAGGCCGGAAGACGCGGGGTTTTGGGCCGTCGCGTTAAGCGCGGGCACGGACATCGTCGTCTCCGTGCTGGGCGGCTTTCTTCTGGGCTACTGGCTCGACGATAAATTCTCCACCGGACCGTGGCTGGCGATTCTCGGATCCTTTATAGGGGTGGCAATCGGGCTTTATGAACTCATCCGCATGGCGAAAGGCGGCGCGCTCGGCGGCAAAAAGCGCGGCTGAAGGAGCGCTGGGCTTTCTGGCCTGCGCGGCTCTCGCGCGGCTTTTGTGTCCGCGCGCGGACTTCGCGCCCGTCGCCGCGGGCCTGGGCCTGGCGTGGGCCGCGGCCGCCGCGGGCAC
>JAGWJU010000211.1 GCA_028865585.1 Elusimicrobiota bacterium
TGGCGCAGATCGGCTCCTTCGTGCCCGCCCGGTCCGCGCGCATCGGGATCGTGGACAAGATCCTGACGCGCATCGGGGCGCAGGACGCGCTGGCGCAGGGCGACTCGACCTTCATGGTCGAGATGAAGGAGACGTCCCATATCCTCCGGTCCGCCACGGCGCGTTCTCTCGTCGTGCTGGACGAGGTCGGCCGCGGCACCTCCACCTTCGACGGCATCTCCATCGCCTGGGCGGTGCTGGAACACCTCAACTCGGCCTACCGCCGCGAGGGGCACGACGGCCGGGACGATGTGCGCGGCCCGCGCGTGCTCTTCGCCACGCACTACTTCGAGTTGACCGAGCTCGCCAAGCTCCTGGAGGGCGTCGCCAACTTCAACGTCGAGGTCAAGGAATGGACCAACGCCCGCGGGCAGGCCGAGGTGGTCTTCCTGCACAAGATTTCCGAGGGCCCGGCGGACCGCTCCTACGGCATCCACGTCGCGGGCTTAGCCGGCCTGCCGCCGCAGGTCGTGGCGCGCGCCCATGAGATTTTAGAGAAGCTTGAAACCGAGTCGGCGTCCGGCAAAATCTCCGGCTCGGGCGCGGCCCCCGCCTGCGCGCAGGCCGAACTGCCGCTTTTCGGCGGCAGCGCGGTTCTGGAAGCCCTGCGGTTCCTGGATCCGGAGCGCATGACGCCCATGGAAGCCCTTTCAGCGCTTCAAGAGCTTAAGAAGCGCCTCTCTTAAATCGCGCATGCCAAAAATTTCGCTGCTTGCGCCGGAAGTCTACAGCCGCATCGCCGCGGGCGAGGTGGTCGAGAACCCCGCCGCGGTCTTAAAGGAGCTCATCGAGAACTCGCTCGACGCCGGCGCTTCCTCCATCAGCGTGGAGATTTCAGGAGGCGGCAAGAAGCTCATCCGCGTCAACGACGACGGCTCGGGCCTGGAGCCGGAGGACATGGCGCTGTGCTTGAAGCGCCATGCCACCAGCAAGATTTCCGCCTTCGGCGACTTGGAGAGCTTGGAAACCTACGGCTTTCGCGGCGAGGCGCTCTTCGCCGCGGCGAGCGTCTCCAGGCTCTCGCTCCTGAGCCGGGCGGCCGGCGGCCATGGCTGGAGAATCGAAGCCGAGGCGGGGGAGATTAAGTCCTCCGGCCCGGCGGCTTCCTCCACAGGGACGACCGTCGAGGTGCGCGATTTGTTCTTCAATACGCCCGCGCGGCTCAAATTCTTGAAGTCCGACGACGCCGAGCGCGCGCGCCTGACCGCGGCGGTCGAGGAGGCCGCTCTGGCCAATCCCGGCGTGCGCTTCGTTTTGAGATCCGAGGGCCGCGAGAGGCTCAATTTCCCCGCTTTGAAGGGCGAACGCGCGGCGCAGGACAGGATTGCGGCCGTGCTGGGCCAAGAGCTGGCAGGGCATTTGGTTCCCGCGTCGGCCGAGCGTCCGGAGCTAAGGGCGCTGGTGTTCGTCTCGCCGCCGGAACATTTGGTCTCCTCGCGCAAGTTCCAGTGGTGGTTCGTCAACCGCAGGCCGGTCGAATCGCGGCTTTTGCATCAGGCGCTCTACCACGCTTTCCGCGATCTGCGCGGCGCGCGCCATCCGGCCGTCGTCGCGTTTTTAGATCTGCCGCCCTCCGCTTTCGACGTCAACGTCCATCCCGCCAAGCGCGAAATCCGCTTCAAGGCCGATCGGGACATTTTCGACGTGGTTTCGGGCTTGGCGGCCAAAGCCGCGGCCCGGCAGTCCCCGCCGCCGCTCGTCGGTTCGGGCCAAAGCGCCTTTGCGCCGTTCGCGGCTCAGGCCGCGGGCGCGGTTTCGGAGGCCGCGGCGAGCTACCGCACGCCGGCTTCCATGCGACCCTCAAGTGCGGAGGCGTTCCTGGATTTGCGGACCGAGGAGTCCGCGCGGTCCTTCGTGCCCCGCGGCGGCCTGCCTCGTTGGTTTCATCCGCCCTACCGCTACCTGGGGCAAATCGAGCGCAGCTACCTGGTCTTCGAGTCGGACGGCGGCATCACGGTGGTCGACCAGCATGCGGCGCAGGAGCGCATCTTGTTCGAGAAATACGCCGCCGAGGTGGCCGACGGCGGGGTCCGGGTCCAGCGCCTGATGCTGCCCATGTCCGTGGAGCTGCCCGCCTCGCGCGCGGCCGAGGTTCTGGGCCACGCCGAGCGCATGAAGGAAATCGGCTTTGAGATGGAGCCCTTCGGCAAGACCATGGTCAACGTGGTCTCGGTGCCGGCCCTGTTCGAGAAAGCCGAGGACTTGAAGGACATGATCGGACGGCTGCTTGATTTCTACGGCGATCCGCGCGCGGCCGCGCGCGAGTCCCGCCACGAGGCCGTGGCCATGATCGCGTGCAAAGCCGCGGTCAAGGCGCACGACGCCCTGTCCGAGGCGGAGGCCTTGCGGCTGCTCGAGGACTTGAAGGACTGCCGCGAGCCGGCCTGCCCGCACGGACGCCCCGCGCTTTTGGCGCTCGACCGCAACGAACTGGCCCGCCGCTTCTCCCGCCCCGGCGCCCCGCCGATTTAGGCTTCTTTTCACACCGGTCACTTAAAATTGGGGGAATTTCCGCGCATAATGGGGCGCTATGGCCCAGATCCCTGCGCCCGGCGACAAAAAGCCCCGACGCTGCGCCGCCAAGGACTACGATCACCAGGACGTCCAGTACTGGGTCAAGGCCGGCGGCATGCTCTGGTGGGCCGCGGCGGCCCTGGGTCTGGCGTGCATGTACGACACGCTGCACCAAAGCCTCACCTTCAACGCCTGGCCGCCATACTGGCCGCTCTACTATCTCTACTATCCGATTTTGACGGCCTACGCGGGCGCGCGCGACAAGGAAAAACGCGTGCGCCGGGCGCAGCAGTACGAGAAATACACCGGCGAGTTCTTCGTCTACGGCTGGCTCGCCATCGCGATTCTGATTTTCTTCGCGGATTCCTTGGGCTTCGGCATGTCCTGGCCGGTCAATTTGTACGAGACTTTGGCGGTGGTGTGGGGAGTCTATCTTGGCGTGAAGTTCGTGGTGCCGCTTAAATGGCCCATCGTGCCTTACGATGAGAACAACCCGAACGACCCCGACGCTCCGCCGCAGCCCGCGCCAGCGCCCGGCCCGCAGCCGGGACCGAATCCTGCGCCCGGACCTAACG
>JAGWJU010000212.1 GCA_028865585.1 Elusimicrobiota bacterium
GAAGGAACTTTGGGGTAGAAGTACGTCGACTTGGGCGGCAGGAGCCCCACCGCGGCCACGGCGCGGCGGATTTGCGCGGCGGGAAAGGGCTTGACCAAAATGGCGCTGGCCTTGCCGGAGATGGCCCAGGACACCGCCTTCTCGGCGTCGGGCGTGTAGCGGATGTCCTCGGGCGAGACCTTGGCGAAGAGCACGCGGTTAAGCCACTCGACGCCCAGGCCGCTCTTGCAGCCGGCCGGGCTCTTGGGCTCGGCCAGGCAGAAGTCGCCGTCGAAGAGCCCGTAGGCGTAGGGGTTTTTCGCCGACGCCAGGCGCGCCGACAAGACCTTCAAGGACTTGCAGGGCGTCAGGCGGCAGAGGACCTTCGAGCGCTCGCGCCAGGCGCGGCCCGCGACCACGCGGTGCGTGGGCAGGACGACCAGCCCCGAGTCCTCCTCGGGGCACAAATAGGCCAGCACGCTTTGCGCCTGCGGCCGGCGCGTCTGGGCCCAGTAGCGCGCGGCCACCTCGCAGCGGTGGTGGCCGTCGGCGATGAGGATTTTCTGGGGCGCGACCAGGCTCGTGAGCAGCCGCGCGATTTTTTCGTCCTCCATGCGCCAGAGGCGGTAGGCCACGCCGCCCAACTCCCCCCGGACGTCGGGCTTCTTGCGGCGCGCGGCGGCCAGGGCGCGGCGGGCGCGGCCGTCCGCGTCCTTGAAGAGCCCGAAGATGGGGCTGGTGTTGACGCGCAGGGCCTTCAGGAGCTTCAGGCGCTCGGCCTTGGGCTTGGCGAGCGTGCGCTCGTGGGCCAGGATGTCTCGCGCCTTGCGGCGCACGTCCAAAGCCGCGAAGAACCCGCGGCGGCGGAAGCTTTGCCCCCGCTGCCCGAAGGTCTCCTCGCACACGTAGTAGGACGGCGCCGCGTCCGCGGCCACCACCCCGTCTTTTTCCCAGCGCTTCCAAACCTTGGCGGCGGCGCGGTAGCGCGCGGCTTCCGCGCCCGCGGGCAGCTCCACGCGAATCGCGTTGACCGGGCGCAGGCGCAGGGCCTTGGCCTCGTCGGGCGCGATGACGTCGTAAGGCGGGCACAGCGCCCGGGACAAGGCCGTCTTGCGGGGGTCAAATCGGCTGGCCGCGAACGCGGAGATTTTCGCCACGGGCCATCATCCCTGTTTTGCCGCGCTTTGTCAACGGGCGCGGCGGCTAGGGCCGAAAGCCGATGACGGGCTTGGGCTTTGCGGGCGGATCAATCAACTCGCGCATCGCCTGAAACAGGGCTTCGATGCGCCGCTCCACGGCCCAGGCTGCCGAGGTCTGCCCCATACTCCATATACGACTGGGGCGGCGAAAAAGTTCCCTTAGAAAGAAGCGACAATTGGAAGTCACAAATTGTGACCCCCAATTTCGGCGCGATCAGTCCTCCCTTTCCCAGCCGTCCGCGCGGCCGGTCATCAGGTACTGGACCGCGCCCGAGACGCGCGCCCACGCGCGGGAGACCTTCTCCTGCTGGCGGCGGTGGTCCTCCGCGCTCAGCGACATGGCCGCGCGGTACTCCGGCCGGGAGACGACGGTCCAGGGAGAAAGGTCCGCGGGGCGCTGGGGACTCGCGAAGAGCTTGCCGCGCCTCCACGCGACCATCGCGATCAAGGACAGAAGAACGGCCGCCGCCAGCATGACGGCGGGCGCGGCGGCGGCAAACGCCATCCCGCCCGCGCCTACCCCCGTATAAAGGAAGGAAAAAACCCGTTTCATTCGAGTTTCTATCTCGATTTAAACCCTGTTTCCGTTATCTGGGGGGGTATACACCCCACATCGATCTAGATCCGATCTCCCTATCATCTCCCCCCTATCTATAGCTCAAAAAACGAATCAAACAGATCAAAACAGATGGGATCTAGATCCCCATCTAGATGATCTCCCTATCATCTCCCCCCGATCTCCCTGTCATCCGGCGTTTTCTCGACCAGCTTGTCCCGGACCAGCGGGCCGAGCGCGTGCCGAACCTGTCCCACGTCCAAATTCATCTGCGCGGCGATGTCCTGGGCGGACAAAGGCTTGCCGCCGGCTTCCCGCAGCGCCTGCTTGATGAGCGAACTGGGCGCGTTGCCGCCGTTGCCCGGGCCCGGCGCCGGAGCGGGCTTGTGGCCCCCGCCGGAGTCGTCCGGCTGGCCGCCCGCGGGAGCCGGATCGGGCGGCGCCCAGCCGGGGCCCAGGAGCCCCGCGGCGCGCAGTCCCGCCGAGCCCTTGGAGAGCGCGAAGACCGAGAGCGTCCACTTGAGCGTGAGGTAGAGATCGGGCGGCCAGCACACGGGGTAGACGAGCGCGTCCCAGGCCCAGAGCAGCACCGCGAGGACAATCCAGGCCAGCACGAAGAATTCGCCGGTCAGGCGCTCGGCCGGCTTCTCGCGGGAGCCGCGGTAGGCGCTCCACTTCTCGCCTTCGCGCAGCGCCGCGTAGGCGGAGAGGACCAGGTAGTAGCAGGCGTAAATGCCGGTGAAGGAATGCCAGCGGCCTTGGGAGAGCCCCTCGGCGAGCGCGTTTAGCAGGCAGGCCGCGCCCAGCAAATCGGCGCCCCAGCGCAGCTCTCTGCTCATTCCGGGGGAAGCGGCGGCCGAGGCCAAAGGCCGAGCCGTCCCGGACGCCCGATTGGACATTGCGCTGGCGTCCGGGGCCATGGCGGAAGTATAGCTTAAAAAACGAGGAAAAGAGCGGCGAACCAATTACTAAGAAGCCGGCTGTTTCGAAACGGCAATTGATATAATCGATGCATGTCTGAACTTGAATCGATTACCATCAAAGGATTCAAAAGCATTGCTCGCATTGAAGATCTTAAACTGGGCCCGATTAATATTGTCATCGGCCCCAATGGATCTGGTAAATCAAATTTTATATAAGTCTTTTCTTTTCTTCATGCAATACGCGAAGGCCATTTACAAAATTATGTCACCAAGGCTGGTGGTGCTGAAAAAATACTGCATTTTGGATCAAAAATAACAACGAAGCTGGAAATTTATATTTCGTTTATTAATAGCGCCAACGCATATCGAATCGCTCTTGAACCGACCTCTGGCGATCAGCTGCGTCCCATTGAAGAATCCGTTTATTTCTGGAATAAAAATCAACACCAAACGCCCTATCAGCAGAT
>JAGWJU010000012.1 GCA_028865585.1 Elusimicrobiota bacterium
GGGCCGGCCGCGCTTGATGATGCCGGCTTTTTCACGCGCGATTTGGCCCAGCGTGGAGCCCAAGAACTCCATATGATCGAAATCAACGGAGGAGATGACGCAGACCGACGGGCTGCGCACGATGTTGGTGGCGTCGAGCCGGCCGCCGAGGCCGGTCTCCAAGACCGCGGCGCGAACTCCGGATCGGCGGAAATGCCAGAATGCCGCGCAGGTCAGCAGCTCGAAGTAGGTCATCCTCGTCCGGGCTTTTTTCTCCGCCAAGAAAACGGCCGCCAGGGCCAAGCCGAAGTCTTTGTGAGAAATCATCCGGCCGCGGACCTGAATGCGCTCGCGGACGCTCCAAAGGTGCGGCGAGAGGTAAAGACCCGTTCCGTAGCCGGCGTGGCGCAGGACGCTCTCAAGCATCGCGCAGACCGATCCCTTGCCGTTGGTCCCTGCGACATGGATGGACGAATAGGCCTCCTGGGGATTCCCGAGGATTTTCAGAACCCGCCGGACGCGCGCCAGGCCCAATTCCACGCGTGTTTCCCGCCGGGCCTCTAGGGCTTTTAGGGCCGCGGAATAATTCATTCCGGGACAAATTCTACCTTTTAGGCGTTTGTCCGGGTCACGCGCGCGCCCAGGCGCCGAAGCTTGGCCTCCAGGCGCTCGTAGCCGCGGTCGATATGGTAGACCCGCTGCACGACCGTGCGGCCGCCCGCCGCCAGAGCGGCCACGACCAGCGCCGCCCCGGCGCGGATGTCGGAAGCCATGACCCAAGCCCCGCTTAAGCGCTCGACGCCGGCGACCCGCGCCTCGCTTCCTCGCGCACGAATTTGAGCGCCCATGCGCGCCAGTTCGGCCGCGTGCAGAAACCGGTTCTCGAACACGGTCTCACGGACGCGGCTCGCCCCCCGCGCCAAACACATGAGGCTCATCCAGGGCGCCTGCAAATCAGTCGGGAAGCCGGGGTAGGGAAGCGTCGTCACGGAAACGGCTTTGGGCCGGCGGCGCATGGCCAGACGGATTCCGCCGGCGTACGGCTTAATCTCAGCGCCCGCGGCCCGTAGCTTCCCAACGACCGCGGACAAATCCTCGGCATGCGCTCCCTTCAAGTCGATTTCGCCGCCCGCCGCCGCGCCGGCCAGCAGGAAGGTGCCCGCCTCGATGCGATCGGGAATGACGGTATGGCGGCACCCCTTCAAGGCAGAGGCTCCGCGCACCCTCACGCGGGAGGAGCCCAAGCCCGAGACGCGCGCGCCCAGGCGCTCCAGAAAACGCCCCAAATCCGCGATCTCGGGCTCCCGCGCCGCATTCTCGATGACGCTCGTCCCGGGCGTCGCCGCCGCCGCCATCATGGCGTTCTCCGTGGCGCCCACGCTGGGAAAATCCAGCCGTACGCGTCCGGCCTTGAGCAGGCTGGGCGCGCTCAGGATGATGTCGCCCCCATCGGCGACTTCTCGGGCGCCCAGGGCCGCGAAGGCCTTCAGGTGGATGTCGATGGGGCGCAGGCCGATGGCGCAGCCCCCGGGAATGGGTACGCGCACAAGGCCAAAGCGCGCCAGAAGCGGGCCCGCGGCCAGCACCGAGGCGCGCATCTGCTTGACCAAATCGTAAGGCGCCTGGGTTTTAAGGGAGCCGCCCGAAACGACGCGCACCGAACTTCCCTTTACCGCCACCCTTTTCCCCAAGCTTTCCAGGAGCCTGACGGTGGTCTTGATGTCGCGCAGGCGAGTCGGGACGTTGTCGACGCGGCAGGGTTCGTCGGTCAGCAGCGCGGCGATCAGAATGGGCAGGGCCGCGTTCTTGGAGCCGCTCACGCGCACGGACCCCTTGAGGGGTTTCCCGCCGTTGATGACGAAGCGATCCATAAACTCTAAACGGCGGCCGCGCGACGGCCGTTAAGCAGCCGAACCTTGCCGTACTCGCCGTCGTAGCCCGCTTCGACGCCGGCCTTGCCCGCGCGGAGGCGGGAGAGAGCCCGCGCCAGCGTCTGTTCTCCGGCCGCGGCGAGTTTTCCCAAATCCAAATCATGCAGCACGAAGCGCTCGCTGCCGAAACGCTCAAGAAGCCCCTCGTAGCGGCCCTTGACCGCTTTGGACAGCGCGCCCACGCCCAAAATCTCACCGAGGATTTCCTTCAGCGGCACGGAGCTCACGAAGCCGGGCGCTCCGGCGGGCTTGCGGCCCGGGCCGCGGTCGGCCAAAGCTTCGACCCGGCTCAAGACCCCGACGGTGACGGGCTTGCCGCAGGACGGGCATCGTCCTTTGTTCCGGCGGGTCTCGGCGGGCGTAAGGCGCGCGCCGCACTTGCGGTGGCCGTCGCAATGATACTTGCCCTCTTCCGGAAAAAACTCGATGGTGCCCAAAAAACGCCCGGGGTCCCGCTTCTCCACGGGCCCGAAAATCCCCTCGTAGGAAAGCTCGGAGTCGAAGACGTTGGCTTCGCGCCCGATTTTCTCCGCAGAGTGCGCGTCGGAATTCGAGATGAGGGCGATCCGATCCAGGGCTTTCAAGCGCCAATTCATGGGCGGATCGGACGAAAGCCCGGTCTCGATGGCGAAAATTTCGGGCGCCAAGTCCCCGAAGCACTCCTCGAGGGAATCGAATCCCGACTGCGATCCAAAAACGCCGAAATGCGGCGTCCAGGCGTGGGCCGGCACGAGGCGGCAGCCGCCTCCGGCTTCAAGCACGATGTCGAGCAGGCTTTTCGAGTCCAGCCCCAGGATGGGGCGCCCGTCCGAACCCAAGTTGCCGATTTTTTCCAGGCGCCGGACGACGCGCTCGGCCGCGCCGAACGACGGCGCGTAAACCAGATGGTGAACGCGGCGCACGCGCTTATCCTTGGAGTAGATGCAGCTGATCTCGACGCCCAGCAGAAAGCGCATGTCGGCCCGGCAGGAGGCCGGCACAGAAGCGTCCGCTTCCCGCGCCAAATCGGGGCGAAGCCGGAAAAGCCCCTCCTCCGCGGGAATCAGCTTTTCCTTAAGCTCCGCGCGCCACGCCGGATGCGTGAAATCCCCCGCAGAAAGCACGGTCACGCCTTTTTTTTGCGCCCAAACATGAAGAGTCTCCGGCGCGAGGCTGCGGCTGCAGGCGCGGGAAAACCGCGAATGAATGTGCAGGTCGGCGGTAAAAATCATATTTGGGAAACGAGAAATTTTAGCATAACTGGCTCCCCAGGCCGGGTGCGCCCGGCTTCGGAGAATTCAGGATTTCTTCAAGCCGGAACCGTCGAGCCACGCCAACGCCTGGCGGCGAGAAGACAACCTCCCCCGCCATTGAAGCCGGGCCGCCCGGCCGAGGATTTCCCCCATGCGCCGCCCCGGGGCAACACCCCGCGCGGAGACATCCTTCCCGGAGAGAAACAGCGGCTTGAGAGCGCCTGGAGCAAGCGCGGGATAGGCCGCTTTCAACACGCGGAGGGAGAACGGAGAGATCGGCGAGCGCGCGGCGGCCCGATCGCGCGCGCGAATGAGCGTCTCGCGGATTAAGCTTGCCGGGCCGCGCTCGAGAGGCAGGGAGTCCATCCAGCGCAGAGCTTCCTCCGGCCCCAGGCTCAGAGCCAAGAGCGCCAGGCGCTCCGCCGGATCGCGCAGGATGAAGCGGCGCGGCGCGGACAGGCGCGGGTGGACGAGGCGAAGATAACCCCAGCGGCGCAAAATTTTCAGCGCCGGCCCCGGGTCTTTTTCTTCCAAGATGCGCAGAAGCTCCTGGAGAACGCGGTGCGGGGAAAGCCTGGCCGCGTGACCGGCCGCAAGAGCCCGGCGTGCGGCCGAGGCCATCTCCGGCGCAGGTGAAAAACCGAAGCGGGCCAAGTAGCGCGCGGCGCGGAAGACCCGCGTCGGATCGTCCCGAAAGCTCTCCGGATGCAGGAGCCGCAGAGTCCCGCGCCCGAGATCCGCCAGTCCGTCCATCGGATCGACGAGCACGCGCGGCCTCGGGGAAAGCCGCAAGGCCATGGCGTTGACGGTAAAATCGCGGCGGATCAAATCCTCCTCGATGCTCCGGGCGGGCGAAACCTCGGGCAGGCACGCCGGCGACGGATAGGCCTCGCGCCGGGCGCGGGCGAAATCGACGCGCAGCCCGAAGGGCGCTAAAACGCGCAGGGTTCCGAAGCGGCCGAATGCCTCGGCCCGTCCGTTTAATTGTCTCGCGCACGCGCGAGCGAGCGGGGAAGCGTCTCCCACCACGCACAAGTCCAAATCCGAAACCGAGGAGCGGCCCAGCAGCCAGTCGCGCACGCAGCCTCCGACCAGGAACAAGGGAAGCCCGGCGGAATGCGCCTGTTCGGACAAGGGATCGAGAACGGCCCGCGCCCGCGCGGGAATTCTCAACGGCCCCGGGCTAACAACGGCCACGGGCTGCGGGCGGCGGGAGTTTTTTGTGCCGGCCCTCTCGAATCGCTTCAAAAAAGGCCCCGTAGGACTCCAAATGAGCGTTGGCGGCCAGGAGCTTCTCGAGGCCCGCCGCGACGCTCGCTAAGGTCGCCCCGGCGGCTCCGGAAACGAAGGGAAGCGAAGACGGAATGCGGTTGTCGCGGGCGTAGCGGGGACTGACGGAATAAAGCGAGAGGCCCAAATCGCGCGCGATGAATTCCATCACTTCGCGCTCCTCGCTCTGGTAGTCGTCCTCCTCCAAAAGGCGGGAAAGCTCCTCGAAACTGAAGAAAATCCTTGGCTCCATGTCCGCCAGGGCCCGCTCACCCAGCGCTTGGCGCATGGCCGCGAAGTCCGCTCCCATCTTATTCCGCCAATACTCCTCGCGCTCGCGGTAGGACGCCGGGAAGACGAACGCCAAGAGCTCGGCGGCGGAGTCAAGGTAAACCACGGGCGCCTCGGGGAAAAAAGCCGTCCCGCACTGCGGACAGAGCAAAAGATTGAGCTCCTGGGCGACGAGCGTTTCGCGCAGCTCCGCGTCCTTGTCGCCGCGGACAAAGCTCCACACCTCGGTCTCGAACGGTTCGCAGCCCCTCGGGCAGACGGCTTCAATCAGTCCTTTAAACGCCATGTTTTCGCTCGGGCATTATAGACTATTGCGCGATGCGCTGGAAGTATTCCCGGATGACGGGCGCCAAGGCGGCGGGTTTTTTCTCGCCCATGGACTCCTCCAATTCGCCGCGCAGAACGCCGGGCGGCAGATAGTCCCGCGCCGAAGGAAGCGGCACCAAGCCCGTGCCGGCGCCTAAAATTCCGCCGCCGCCCATCCCACCGGCGGGCGAAAGCTCCAAAGAAAAAACGCGGCGGCCGGAGCCCATCGCGGAAGACAAGGCGGATTTTCCAGAGTCCAGCAATTTCAACGCCTTGTCTTGGTGGAAAATCGCCTGGCGGACGTCGCCGGCCGAAAGAGCCTGGCGGGCCGCCTCCTCCTGCCCGGCCGCCCCGGAAACGTCGCTAAGCGCGGCGGGCGGCAGTTCAAAACCGTCCTCCCTCAGGCCTCGCAGGCTTTGCTCCAAGCCCGCGGTTTGGGCCAAAATGCGTCCCTGGCGGGCGGCTTGGCCCGCGGACTCGGCATCCGGCCGGGCCGCCGTCTCCTCTTGCGCTTGGCGCAGGCGCTTTAAGACGCCCGCTTCGCCCGCGGCGATGAAAGCGTCAATTTTTTTCTCCGGCTCCTGTCCGGACGAGGAAGCAAGGCCGTGCAGCGCGCCAATGATTTTTCGCAGCCGCTCGCCCGCATCGCTGACCTGGCGCGCGGCGAACTGGCTCTCCACGCTCTTCATCTGCTCCAAAGCGGCTCCCGGAAAAACCTTGGCCGCTGAGGCCTCCGAGATCAGCGCCGCCTGCTCCCGGTCCTGGGCCGCCAGAATGTTTTTTTGGCGTCGAATGTCGCGCTCCGTCCGGCGGGTATCAAGCTTTTGCGCGTCGGCGCGCGCGCGCCTCTCTTCATCGGCGACTTTGGACCACAAATTTGAAACGGCCCGAGCCTGCTCCGTCGCGGCTTGCTCCGCGGCGGACAAGGCGCCGGAGGAAGCCCCCTGAAGAGCCCTTGAAATCCGGGATAAGTCCCTCGAAAGCAGATCGGCCAGACGCTCGGCCGAGCGCGCGTCGCCCGCGGCCAGCGCGCTTTCAAGGGAGCGCGCCGCGTCCAGCGCCGGCTGCAACGGAATATCTTCAGAGGGGACGCCGGGCGCAGGCGGCGCCGTTCGGGCCAAACGTTGGATCTGCCTCGCCAAACCGGCCAACTGCCGCTCGATGCGGCCCAGTTTTTCTTCCAGCGCCCCGCGCTCCGGGGCGCCCAGGCCTGCGCCGGTTTTCCGCCGCGCCAAATCGCCCAGGAAAGACGCCGCGGACAGGTTCAAGTCTTGCGCGCGGGCCGCGGCCGTTCTCCAATCCTGGGATCGACTTCCCGCCGCCAGAAGATTTTTTCCCTGTGCGGCCAGGCCAGCCAACCGTTGATGGATGTCTTGAGCTTGCGGAAAATCTCCCGCCCGCCGCGCACGGTCGGCCTGCGGAATATTCCGCGCCGCGGCGCGCGCCGCGGCGCGCCCGAAATCAGCCACGCTTCGGGACAAGCCCGCATTGGCGGTCGGATCCCGCGACAGCGCCGATGAGAGCTTTTCCAGACTCTCGGACGAGGCGCTCCACGCCCGCTCCAGCGCCGCCTCTTGGCTCGATAGCGCGGCCTCGTTTTGCGCCCGGCCCTTCTCTTCCAACTGCTTCAGATAGCGATTTTCCTGTTCCGCCAGGGCGTCCAGCCTCGCTTGAGATTTGCCCCACCACTCCTTCTCCGCGCGGCGCAGGGCGCCCCAATCCGCGATGTCGACGGCCTGCCAGGGAGTCGCCGCGGAATGAGGAGGCTCCGCGTTGTCGTAGGCTGCAAGCCGGAATGCGAGGCGCCCGGGAGAGAATCCCCGCAGACTCCAATCATAATCGCCGATATTATTTTTTGCCGGCGGACTGAATTTTCTTATCGTTTTTTCCGCCGGCTTTCCGTTTTTGCCGCGGACAAGAAGGGCCACGCGAGCGACGCCGCCGTCGTCACGGACCGCGTAGGAAATCGGAATCTCGGCGCCGACGTCCGCCGAAACGGGCGCATCGGGCGAAAGCATCTGGATGCTCGGCGGCTGATCCGCCTCGGCCGCAATGGCGTATTCCGGAGCGGAGGCGTTGCGGCGCCCGTCCGCGGCCCTTAGATTAAAATGGAAGCGGACGCCGCCCGTCAGTTCAAAGGCCGCCGCATAGCGGCCGTCCGGCCGCAGGCGCATGGGCAGCGCGGCCGCGGGAGAGGAAAAAACGACTTCCGCCGAGGACAGGGGCTCGGTTGGAGTCCCCTCCAAAACGACGCGGCTGCCGGTTAAAAACCTGAGCGGGACGGAACCGTCGAGGGGGATCGTCTCGTCTTGGTTCAATCCCCCTATCGCCGCGTCCAGGCGCCGCCAAGCCGGGAAGGGCACGGGCGTGACGGCGTAGCTTCGGGTGAGAAGGCCGCGCCAGGACATCTTGTAATGGAACGGAGCGGTCAAATTTTCCGCCTGAAATTCCGCGCGGCCCGCGGAGAAGCGATCCCACGGAGCCGCGCGCCAGCCGCCGCGATCCCTGACCCACAGCACAAGATCCTGCGGCGCCCGGTTGACGAGCGATCCGGGCGCCCAGGACGCCCGGATTTCGGCGCCCCGGCCCCACGGCACCCGCGCGTCTCCGGGAGACACCATCACAAGCGCCTCCAGCGGCTTATCCCGCCACGGAGCGAAGACGCGCGTGAAAGATCCCGCCGGCCGCGTCCAAATCAGGAATGCGGCGCCTACAAGCCCCGCCGCAAGGGCGCGCCTGGAGGAACGCGACGGCGCCCACAGGAACAGCCGCGACGGCGGCAGAGCGAGCAGAAGACGGCGGGTTCGCTCCAAATGCTCCTGCCGCAGCGAGCCAGACGTCGCGGGATCATCCGGCGCCGAGGACAATTCCCATGCGGCGCGCAAACGGCTCCGAAGCTGCGGAAACTTTTTCTCCGCCTCTCCAAGAACGAACTCCCATCCGACCCTCCGCCAAGGCCGCGCGCCCCAGAACCAAAGGGCCGCAAGGCCGGCGGCCAGCGCCGCCCACCACACCGCCCATCGCGCGGCGTGCCCGGGAGACCAAAACCGATCGGACCAGCAAAGAACCGCCGCCGCGGCCAAAGACCAGCCGGAAAGCCGCAACGCCGCTTCGGCGGCTACGCCCGCAAGCCTTTGGCGCCGCCACAAGCGCGGTTTTTCCTTCAACGGATCCGGGCCCGCCCCTCTAGCCATGCGTCAAACCCAAAGCTTCGGCCAAGCGCCTATCGCCGTTGTCCGACAAAATCCGCCCCAACCGCGCGCGGGCGCCGGCGTCGCCGCTTAAATCGTAGACGAAAATGGCATGCCCAGCGACGAATATGGGCTTTCTTCGCTCGAGCCAGGAGAAGGTCTGATGATCTTGGTAATAAACGCCGTCTAGATTCGTAGCGGAAATAGCGAAAAGCAGCCTTTTCATCCGGAAAGGCCGCACGCCGTCGCCGGCGCGTTCAACGTTAGTGATTGTTCCCAAGGCAATGTAGCGGATACCGTAATAAGCAGGGTCGGCGGAGCCGAAGTAAGAAAGGATGATGGGCGGGTTTCCGTTGGCGCGCAAATAAGCCGCTAAAGCGGGCAAAGCCTGGCCCCAATCCAGATTGGAGTCCGCCAGCCAGCGATATCCTCCGGCGGAGCCGCCTGCGACCTCGTTAAAATAGGACAGATAATAAGGATAGGCGCGCGCCGTTCCAAAGGCAAACCAGGCGCAAAGCCCAGCGACAATCGCGCGGAAACCTCGGCCGCGGCGCCAAAGCCACGCCGCGCCCCAAGCGGCCGCAACCAACAGGAATGGATAGGGAGGAAGGACGTAGCGGCAACCGATTTGGGTCTTTGAAAATTCAGCGGCGCACAAATAGGCAATCGCCGGCATCAAGACCCAGAAGCGATCCAAAGACGGCCGTCGGAACCACAGGGCCGCCGCAAGCGCGCCGAAAAGCAATTCGGGTATCGGCGTCTTAACCAGAAGCGCCGCTGGGAAATACAGCCACCATCCGGTCATGGAGTAGGCCCCTAAAAGAAACGTAGGCCGGCCGCGATTCAAACGAGAAAAAGTGGCGGACAATCCGGCCCAGTACTGCCCGAGGCCCTCGAAACGATAGGCCGCCGAAAGGCAAAAGAGCGCCGCTGCGGCCATGCCCGCCAGTCCTGCGAGCGGAATTTTTTTTCCGTTTTTGCGAAGCCTCATTTCGGTCAAGATTCCGATTAAAACCAGCGGCGGGACGACCATGAGACTGAATTTCGAGGCCAGACCAAAACCCGCGCAGGCGCCGGCCAAAATCCAATGCCGCAAACGGCGGGGCGAAAAGGACAATATCCAAAATGTCAGGAAATAAAACGCGGCCGCGGGAGCATCGGTCGTGACCAGGGCGGCGTTGGAAATAAGCGGCGGGCACAAAGCGAAAAACAGCCCCGCGAAAACCAGGGCCTCCGTGCCGCCCAGTCGCAGGGACCATTCCAGGATCGCAAAGCCAAGAAGCGCGCCCCAACTCGCCAAACTCCAGAGCCGCGCGTCATTCATGAGCTTATTCGCTGGAACGATGTTCTTATAAAGGAAGAGATCGCCATAATGGTAGAGCCTGCGGGCCATCCAATCGGGGCTGGAGAAAAAAGTCAGCGGCTTCAAGAAAACCAGCGGCAGCGCGTCCCACGCCTCCCCGAACGGCGGATGGTTTCTGTAATTCAACGACTCCCGCGCGCCGGCCCAAACGCTGTTGCCGGAAGCCAGATGCACGGGCTCGTCGTAAGTCGGCGCGGCCGAGCGGATAAATCCCGCGCCCAGCGCGACGAAAACGGCCCAGGCGGCGATAAAAACGCCGGCGAAAAGCGCCCGCCCCCGCGTTTTGTCCACGCCGAAATTATACTACTCCGGCCCGGCCTTGACTTCGCGCGGACAAACCGAATACACTGTCCCCATGATTGAACCCAAAAAGATCGTCGCCGCCGTTTCTCTTTTCGCCGCCGCATCCTTGGCCCTGTGCGCCTGCCAGGGCCCTAACGCCGGCCAATCAAACGCGGCTTCCGCGCCGGCGCAAGGCCAAGCTCAGAGCGCCGCAACGACTCCCTCCTCCGGACAAAACCCGGCTCTGACCAATCCGGCCTTGGCCGACGCCCAGGCGCCGCAGACCTATCGCGCGCGCTTTAGCACCACCAAGGGCGATTTCGTCATCGAAGTCCACCGCGATTGGGCTCCGCACGGAGCCGACCGGTTCTATAACCTGGTCAAAATCGGCTACTTCAACGGCGACGCGTTTTTCCGCGCGGTCAAAGGCTTCATGGTCCAATTCGGCATCAACGGCGCGCCCGCGGTCAACGCGGCGTGGCGGCAGGCCGCCATCCCGGACGATCCCTCCGTCGGCCGCTCCAACAGCATGGGCATGGTGACCTTCGCCACGGCCGGGCCCAACACCCGCACGACCCAGATCTTCATCAACTACGGAAACAATTCCTTCCTGGACTCCCAGGGCTTCACGCCTTTCGGCCAAGTCGTCGAGGGAATGGACGTGGTGGAAAGCCTTTATTCCGGCTACGGGGACGGGCCGCCCAGCGGACGCGGACCCGATCAAGGACAGCTGCAGGGCGCAGGGAACTCCTACCTGAAGTCCGATTTCCCGAACCTGGACTACGTCAAAACCGCCGTCATCGAGCAACCCTAAGCGGACGGCATCGGGCAGGGTTCGCCCCGCTTTTGGCCGCGAGAGCGATTCTCTGCAGTCCTTGAGCGTCTTTTAGAATTCGTACGCGCTCGAAACCGCGGCGCAGCAGAAGCGCGGACACCCGGCGGGCCTGCCCGCGGCCGAACTCAAGCGCCGCAACTCCAGCCGGTCTTAGAGCTTCGGCAGCCCGTTCAATGACGGCCGCAAGAGCGTCCAATCCGGTTTTCCCGCCGTCCAAAGCCAGGCGCGGCTCTCGAAGGACCTCCGGCATCAGCCGCGGCATGCTTCCGCTCGGAATATACGGCGGATTGGACACCGCCAAGTCCGCCCAAGCGCGCGGCCCACGCCGCGGCGCGAAAAAATCGTCCCTGCGCAGATGAACGCGCGCGCCCACGCCGTTGGCCCGCGCGTTGCGGCGCGCCAGACCCAAGGCCGCGGGGCTTTTATCCGTCGCCAAAACGCTCGCCTTGGGAAAAAACCTGGCCAGCGCCACCGCCAGACAGCCGGTTCCTGTTCCCAAATCCCACAGGCGCAGGGGCTCCTCCCTCCGTTGGCGCAGCGCGTCCATGGCCGCCGCGGCCAGCTCTTCGGTCTCTGGCCGTGGAATCAGGGCCTGGGGCCCGGCCGCGAGCTCAAAATCAAGGAACGCCTGAACGCCCAAGATGTGAGCCATGGGAATCCGGCGCAAGCGCCGGCGGATCAGGCGTGAAAACGCCGCCGATTCGCGCGGGCTTAATTCGCGGCCGCGCCGCAGAAAAACCTCATTGCGCCCGACGCCCAGAACGCGCGCCAGGAGAATCTCCGCATTGGCTTGGGCTTCGGGAACTCCGCGGCGCTTTAATTCGGCGGCAGCGCCATGAAGCCGCTCTCCGACCGTCACGGCGCCGTCGATTCGAGGGCCTTTTTGCGCGCTTCTTCGCGCAGGGCTTCGAGGACGGGGCCGACCGCGCCTTCCATGATCTCGGGAAGGCTGTGCCAAGAGCGCTCCAGGCGGTGGTCCGTCACGCGGTTTTGCGGGAAATTGTAGGTGCGGATTTTTTCCGATCGGTCTCCCGTACCGACTTGGATGCGGCGCGCATCCGCGCTCTTGGCCTGGGCGCGCTCCCTCTCGATGTCCGCGATTTTAGAGCGCAGCATTTTCATGGCTTTTTCGCGGTTCTTGAGCTGCGAGCGCTCCTCCTGGCACTGCACGATGATGCCGGTGGGAACGTGCGTGATGCGCACCGCGGTCTCAACCTTATTGACGTTCTGTCCGCCGGCGCCGCCCGCGCGATAGGTGTCGAGCTTTAAGTCCTCGGGCCTAATTTCCACGTCCACTTCCTCGGCCTCCGGCATCACGGCGACGGTCACGGTCGAGGTGTGAATGCGCCCCGAGGACTCGGTCTGCGGCACCCGCTGCACGCGGTGCACGCCGCCCTCGTGGCGCAGCCACGAGAAGACGCCCTGGCCCTGGACGTAGAGCGTCGCCTGCTTGACTCCTTTTAATCCCGTGGCGCTTAAATCGGCCAACTCGGGTTTCCAGCCCTTGGATTCCGAGAAGCGCGTGTAGAGACGCAGGAGCTCCGCCGCGAAAAGCGCGGCTTCCTCTCCGCCCGCGCCCGCGCGGATTTCCAGGAAGACGTTTTTCTCGTCGTTGGGATCCCTCGGCAAAAGGGCCTCGTCGAGCTCACGGCGCACGTGCGCCAGCCGGGCGCCCAGTTGAGCTTTTTCCTGCTCGGCCATGGCCCGCATCTCCGGCTCCGAGGACTCCAGGAGCGGCGCAAGACCGGCGATGTCGGATTCCAGGCTCTCCTGGTCGCCGATGAGGCGCGCGGTCGGCGCCAACTCCGCGCGCCGGCGGGCCAGGGTTTTGATTTCCGCCGCGGAAAGGCCGCTCTGTCCCAGCTTTTCCTCGACCGCGCGGAACTCCTCCAACAGCTTCTTGAGTTTGTCGTCCATGAAAATGAAAAAGCCCCGGCCCCAAGGCCGGAGCTTTTTTCCCGGGATGGGCCGCTAGGCCGCTTTTTTGGGCGCGGGCTTCTCCTTCTTGGCGCCCTTGACCGGCTTGGACGCCTCCTGCTTGGGCGCGGTGCTCAAGACCTTCTTGCGCGAGACGCCCACGGGGCCGACCTTGCGGGCCGTCGTCTTCGCGGGCTTCTTGACCACGGTCTTGCCTCCCGTGGACTGGAAGCGCTTCTGGAAGCGCTCCACGCGTCCGGCGGTATCGACGAGCCGCTGCTGGCCGGTAAAAAACGGGTGGCACTGCGAGCAGATTTCGAGCTTGATGAGTTCCTTGGTCGATCGCGTCTCGAACGTGTTGCCGCAGGCGCACACGACCTTGGCGACGGTGTAAACCGGATGAATTCCAGCTTTCATGGGCATTGACCTCGAATTAAATTGGGACAGCGACCAAGTATACAAAATTTAAGGCCGCGCCCGGCGGCGGGCGATCATGATATAATGCCGATCCATGCTTGAGCGCCTCAAGCGCCTGATTCTGGGGTCCCCCCGGGACATCGAAGATCCGGAGCTTTTTCACCGGATTTCCCTCATCGCGTTCCTGGCCTGGGTCGGCCTGGGCGCCGACGGCTTGTCCTCCTCGTGCTACGGCCCTGAGGAGTCTTTCAAGGTCCTGGGCGTCCACACGGGCTTGGCGGTCTTCATCGCCGCGGCCACGGCGCTCACGGTCTTCATCATCGCCTACGCCTATTCCCGAGTCATCGAGCATTTCCCGTTCGGCGGCGGCGGCTACACCGTGGCGACCAAGCTGCTGGGGCCTTCCTTCGGCCTGGTCTCAGGCTGCGCGCTCCTGGCCGATTACTTCCTGACCATCACCGTCTCCATCGTCTCGGGAACCGACGCCTTCTTTAGTTTCCTGCCGCCCGGCATGGCCCACTGGAAACTGGCGGCCGAAACCGTTCTCCTCGTCTTAATGACGCTCATGAACCTGCGCGGCATCAAGGAGTCCATCCAAATCTTGGCGCCCATTTTCCTGCTCTTCCTGGCCACGCACGCCACCCTCATCTTCGGGACTTTTTTCCTCCACGCCGGCGCCCTGCCTAAGATTACGGATCAAGTCGGGACAAACCTCGGATCGAGCCTGGCCACGCTGGGCTTGGCCGGCATGAGCGCGGTGTTTCTGCACGCCTACGCCATGGGCGCCGGGACCTACACCGGCATCGAGGCGGTCTCCAACGGGCTCCAGATCATGCGCGAACCCAAGGTCGAGACCGGCAAGAAGACCATGTTCTACATGGCCGTCTCCCTGGCCGTGACCGCGGGCGGCATCATCCTCTGCTACCTTCTGGTCGACGCCAAGCCCGTGCCGGGCCGGACCATGAACGCGGTGCTCACCGGCCTTTTCATCGCGCGCGCCGGCCTCTCAGGCACATGGGCCGGGCACGCCTTCGTCATCACGACTCTCGTCGCCGAGGCCGCCCTGCTGGTCATCGCGGCCCAGGCCGGCTTCGTGGACGGCCCGCGCATCATGGCCAACATGGCGCACGATTCGTGGATGCCGCACCGGTTCGGCACGCTCTCGGACCGCCTGACCGTTCAGGACGGCGTGCTGGTGATGGCCATCGCTTCTTTGTTCCTGCTTTGGGACACGCACGGGGACATCACCACGCTGGTGGTCATGTACTCCATCAACGTGTTCGTCACCTTCAGCCTGACCCAGGCGGCCATGATCCGCTTCTGGCTGCGCGGACGCAAGACCAAGCCCGACTGGAAGAATAAAATCTCGATCCACGTCCTCGGCTTCGTGCTCTGCGCCGGCATGCTGGCGCTCAACATGGTCATCAAGTTCGCCGAGGGCGGCTGGGAGACCATGCTCATCACTTCCGGCATCATCGCCGTGTGCCTCTTAATCCGCGCCCACTATCAGGCGGTCAAGCGCCGCCTCTCGCGCCTGGACGACATCCTGACCGCCCTGCCGGAAAGCCCCGAGGCCGCGCGCTCGCCCGCGCTCGACCCCAAAGCTCCCACGGCGGTGGTCCTGGTCGGAGGCTACGGAGGCCTGGGCATCCACTCTCTTTTGGCCATCCAGAGGCTGTTCCCCAACTATTTCAAGAACTTCATCTTCATTTCCGTCGGCGTCATCGACTCGGCCTCTTTTC
>JAGWJU010000213.1 GCA_028865585.1 Elusimicrobiota bacterium
ATTTTCTCCCCGTTAAGCGTAAAATCTCCCTGCTCGCCCTCCACCCTGAGCGAAAGAACCCGTCCCGTGGGGCTTCTTCGAGTAACCGTCAGGCCCCGGATGGGACCGACGTATTTGATAAGCTCGGCGCGGCGCTCAAGTTCCTTTTCCGACAGGATACGGACCCAGCGCGCCGCCGCCGGCGGCATCCGGTCGGTCTCCTGATCATAGCCGCCGGCAGGCGGGAAAGAGTGAGTCCAACGGTCGAGATCCTCCGGGCTTTGCAGCGGCGACAGAGACTTAGGACCGTCCGTCACGGAAACCAGATTGGGAGCCCCCTGGGTCCAGCCGTCCTCGGTCCGGCCTCCGCACTCCGCGTGCTCCCAGGCCCGCGCCGGCTTGTCCTTGCCGTCAAGAAGGAAAACGCCCTTGGTTTCTTCCACCGCTTTCGTGGCCTCGTTTAACTCCGCGCTGACGCCCAAGTACTTCTGGCACGCGCTCGAATCGCAAATCTGCCCGCCTTGCAATTCGACAGGCGGATGGGCCTTGAACCAATCGGCCGCACTGCGAGAAATCACGGCCTGGGCCTTGTAGGCCTCGAACGGGCTCTGCGCAGGCAGAACCGCGGCCACGACGCCGCGGAGATAATCCTCCAGATTGACGTCGTTGAGCATGGTGAATCCGTAAGGCGTCGGCCAGATCTCGAGGTTGCCCCGAAGCTCGCGATCCCCCGGATCAAACCCGTAATCGTCCGAAAAAACAGCCGATTTGATCAGCACGGAGCCGAACTTCGACTGAGGCTCGATGCGCACCGGCTGCCTCGCCTCGTAGACCAAGTCGTCCTGGGCATCCCGAATCTCGACCACGTCGCTTTGCGGCCGGAACACCGCGGTCCACTGCTGGTAGGCTCCCCCATTGTCCGCGATGACGTCTCCGCTTTTAATCGCGACGACATGGAAGGGCACGTTGCACATGAAGTAAATCCTCGTCGCTAAAGCGGGCCGGGCGTCGCGATCGCAGAACAGATCCACGCGGATGCGGGCCTTTGTATCCGATGGAGGGAAGGCGCCGCCTCCCTGCGGATTGAGCAGAGGATCGGCCAGCCGGCGCACCGGCAGAAAATCCTCCGGGCTTCCGGCAAGGTAGCGTTCGGCCCTCATGGCCATCTTTTGAATGACCTTGTCGCCCGGGTCGAAGCTTAGAAAAATCCGGCAGAGATTCCACGCCGCCGCGTCCTCGCCGATGCGCCGCTCGAAAAGGGCGAAACTCTTGAGGGCTTCCAGGTCCGTCGGGTCGAGATCCATGCTTTGCCGAAAATAAGCCAGAGCCGCGGAATCGTCCTCCATCTTAAGCGCCGACCACGCCATCACCAGGGACGCGGCGGGCAAAATGTAGGGCCCTTGCAAGAGAGCTTTGCGAAGCGCCTCGCGGGCGTCCCCTGGCCGATCGTCCATCCAACCCGTCAAGCCGAGACCAAAATTGCCCTCGGCCTGCTGCGCCAGCACTGCGGCATGATTGATTCCGTTGAGAAAGGCTTTGCGGGCGTCATCGTAATCGCCTGCGGACAAGTAGGACCAACCGAGTTGATCGAAGACGAAGCCGTCCGCATTCGGAGCCAGAGACGCCTTGATCCAGAACGGAAGGGCCTCCTGAGTCTTTCCCTCGGCCCTCAGCGTCAGGGCCAGGTTGACGTCCGGATCGCCCGTTGAGATTCCCACGGCGTCCATGAAGCGATAGGTCCGCTCCGCCTCAGCGAAACGCCCGGCTAAAAACGCCGCGTAGGCGGCCTTGGCGTCGCTCCCGTTTTGGGCGCGAACGCAGGGAGCGGACGCGAGCAGGGCCAGCGCGGCCATCAGCGGCGCGCGTCGTTTCGGTCTCATTGTTTCCGGGGGATGGAGAATTGGACCCGGGATAGAATTCTCAAAGCCTCGCGCCGGTAAGCCGGAGTGTTCAAGGACAGGGCGGCGTCCGCTTCGGCCTTAAGGCCGTCGACCTTGGCCCCCCGCTTGCCCGCGGCGGCCAGCAGGGCGCAAACCTGCCGGTAGCGTAAAACGACCCGGCGGGACTCCTCATTTTGAATTTGCGCGCTGATGTCCTTGCCCGAGAGCGGCGCGGCTCCGACCGGCGGATAGCGGCGTGCAAGATACCAGGCCTTAAGATAGTGCCCGTAGCGCCGTCCCAGACTCAGCGCCGCCAACAAGGCGATGAAGAGCGCGACTTTTCTCGGCGTGACGGCCTTGAGGAGAAAATCCATGAATCTATGCCGCGGAAGAAGGCGGAGGCCCTTTCGGACCGTCCGGAGTGCTGATTCTGATAAGGACCTTGTTTGCGATCATCGGCAGAGGCCTGGCCTTCTGCACCATCTGATCGACATCCTGAACCATGTGCCATGCCTCGATCTTGTGCTCCGCTTCCCGAATATGGGACTGGGCCAGCAAGGCCATGTCCTGGAATCCGTGCAGGCTGCGGCTGAGCCGTTCGGTCAGACGCATCACGGCCCGGGCGCGCCCGACGGCCGCTTCCTCGTAGACCGCGCCGTGCTCGAGCCTCCCGATCATGTTGGGGATGGAGGCAAGTTCCAAGCCGAAGGCCCTCACTTCGCTTCTAAAGTGCTGGAGATCGTAGCCGAACATATAGTCCGAATTCTTAAGCCCGTTCTTCATGGCGTTCGAAAGCCGCTGGGCTCGAAAGAGAATCTCTTCGAGCTTTCCGTGCAGCGCCGCGGCCCTGTCTACGGTCAAGGAAAGAACGCTCTCCACGCGTTTGAGAGAGCTCTCTTGCTCCATCGAATCTACGGCTTGAGCAGATTGTCCAGAAGCTGGGCGTCCTGGGCTTGTCCCTGGGACTTCGCCTGTCCATGCGGCTGCACGGCGCCCTGCTCCTGCGGCTTTTGCGGAGGCTCCCCCAGGCCCGGAAGAGACTTGATGGGAATTTTCTTTTCGGCTTTCTTCATCGGCCGGATATGAATGACCGGTTTTCTTATGCGGAGCTTCACCTTATGCCGATGCCGGCGCTTGGCCGGGTGCGGCGGCGGAGGCGGCGCCAGCAGGTTCTGGGCCGGCGCGTTGAGGCCGATGACTTGCTGATCAGGCTGATCATCCAGCCGAGCTTCGAACTGATAGTTCATGATC
>JAGWJU010000214.1 GCA_028865585.1 Elusimicrobiota bacterium
AGCCGCCCGTATCCGGCAGGGAAGGAATAGGGATCGGCCAAGTCCGCAACGGCCTGGACCGCCGCAAGCGCCTTGGGATCGGGGACGCGGGGTTGCGCGGTCTTCACGCGTTTCGGACCTCCGGATAAAGGGACGTCATGCCGGCCAAGGCCAGGAGAGCGCAGGCGCAAGCCAGGGCCAACGCCCCCAAATCGGCGCTTTCGACGAGGCCGCCCATGAACGCCATGGAAACGGGAACGGCGCCCACGCTGATAAGGTTGACCCAGCCCATGACCGCGGGCACGTCTTGCTCCAGCGGGCGGGCCTGGAACAAGGTCAAAAGGGTGACGTTTAAGACCGAAAGCGCGGCGCCCAGCGCCAAAAGCGCCGCGCACGCGAGGAGCGGGCTGCGATTCAGGGCGAAGAGCAGATACATGAGCGAAATGGAAAACAGGCTCGCGATGAGCCGCGCCCCCGTTTTTCCATGGGCCCGCAAAAGCGAAAGGACGAGGCTGCCGCCGGCCATGCCCAATCCAAGAGAAGTCTCCATCGCGGAGAGAGTTCCGATGCCGCCGGCAAAGCGGTACTTGGCGAAGAGCGGCAAAAACGCGAGGATGGGGGTGAAGGCCATGTTCATGAGGAAAAAAGCGGCCAGCAGGAAGCTCACGAGCCCGTCTTGCTTGAACGGGACGCGGGGGTTCGCTTCATCGGCGGCCGCGGCGGAGGGGAGTTCTTGCGGGCTCGGAGCCGAAGCGATGTCTATCCGCGATTCCAGAAGCGCGGCCAGGAGGTAGCTTGCCGCGTTGGCGAGAAAAAGTCCGCCGAGGCCAAGCCGGGGGTAGAGCAAGGCGGCAGCGACCGGGCCCGCGATGTTGCCCAGGGAAAAACAGGAGTCGATCATGGCGGTCAACTGGCCCAGAAGCCCGTCTTTTGAGCGCGGCAGGCCTGCGGGCAAGGACATGATCGCCGGATTGAAGAGCGCGGAGGCGCAGTTCGCCAGGAAGGCGACGCAGAACAAGACCTCCATCTTCGGCCACGCGGCCCAGGCCGCCCAGGCGGCGGCGTAGACAAGCGCCCGCGCCGCGTCCGCCGCGACCACGGTTTTGAGGGCGCCCAGCTTCCCGATCCATTTCGCGGCCTGGCGGGAGAAAAGGAGATGGGGCAGCGCGGCCGCGGCCAAAAACCAGGGAACCATGCGCAGGGAGCCCAGGCTCGCGATGATCCAGACCAGGCCCACGGTCATCATCTTGTCGCAGATCTGCGAGATGGCCTGGCCGGAGAAGATTTTGACGGCGTCGGCGTCCTTGAAGACCGCGAGGGAGAACATCCATTTAGTCCATCAGGTTGGGGCCCAGGAAGATGTCCCGCCAATTGCGGTAGTACTCGCGGAGGAATTTCCTGTTGGTCCCGGCCAGTTGGGCGCCCTGGAAATCGAGGATTTCGAAGGTCTTGCTCAAGACCGCGTAATCGTAGCGCAGTTTGTTGTGAAGCTGGAAGGCGGGGAAATAAGCGCAAGGGACGAACCGGGCCTGAAGAATGCCCTCGACGGTCTTAAGCTTGTCCGCCCGCGCGATGGTCTCGATGTAGCGCACGCCCCGCCGGTGCAGGAGTTCGGAGGCCTTGGACAGCACATGGGCGAAGAGAGTGTCGTCCGGCTTGCGGATGCCGACCAGCGTGCAGTATTGATCGGCGGGAGCGAGGAAAGCGAAAATCTCAATCTTGCGGCATGGCGACGCGATGATGACGTTGGGCTGATGGAAAGGGTAGAAATGGAAGGGGATTTTCCGATCTTCCTGCAGGCTGCGAAAGCGGTGCAGGGTGAAAAGCGGCGCGTCGATGATTTCCAGCGCGGGAATTTCGGCCGGCGCGGGTTGGGATACGGCGTATTCGGAGGGTTTGGCGACGGGAATCCTGGGGATGCCGATTTCGCTTCGGACGATGTCGACCAAGCCCGTGAACTTAGGATGCAGCTTGAAGCCGGTGAAGCGCTTGGCAAGCGCGCCTTCGCAGAAAAAGGCGGTCAGACAGTGGGTTTCGTAGGCGTCGGTCCGGTGGATGTTGGGGAAAATGCCCAGCTTCTTGTAGCCCAGTCTTTCCGCGACGATTTGCGGCGCTTGGCTCGTGGTCCGCGTGGTCGCGTAGATGACGTCCGCGCGTCCTCGGCCGGCCTGCAGACGCTCGGCGCCGAACGTCATGGATTTCTCGAGGAGATCGGCGCCGCGGTGCTCGGGAAGGACGACTCCGCCGAAGACCTTGGCTAGCCGGTTGCGCTCGTCGGTTTCCCATGCGACCGAACCGACGATAGAGCCTTTTTTCTCCGCGACGGCCCAGACGTTGGCGGGCTCGGAGAGAAACGCCGTGAGCAGACCGACGTCCCGCATCAGGGGATCGGTGTAGGTCCCGTTGTAAACCCGGTGATAGAGGAGCGTGATTTCGAGCGCGTCTTCCGGGGTCGCTAGGCGTATTCGGTAATCCGAGGACTTGGCCATACTCATCTAATTGTAATAAATAAGCCGAAAAAGCGGTCTTGACGGCGATCAACGACCGTTAAATTTGCCAAAATCGGAGACGCTTCCATCTTATGGGGAAAATGCTTGAAGTAAAAAATTTGCGTAAGGCTTTCGGCCTGGTAACGGCCGTGGACGGCATTTCGTTCGGGGTCGGTTCGGGTGAAATCGTGGGGCTCTTGGGTCCCAATGGCGCGGGAAAAACTACGACCATCAGCATGATTCTGGGCATTCTCGAGCCCAGCGGTGGGGAAATCCTGATCGAGGATCGCGGACACATGAATTTCGCGGCGGTTTACGCGCCTTTGCCCGGCAACCTGACCGTAACGGAGAACCTGCGGGTTTTCGGCCTCATCTACGGGGTGGAGAACTTCAGCGAGCGGCTCGAGGAGCTCCTGAAGCAGTTCGATTTGGCCAAGTACCGGAACACGAAGGCCGGGCTCTTGTCTTCGGGCGAGCAGACCCGGCTCTGCCTGGCCAAGGCGATGCTCAACAAGCCCCGGCTGCTGCTCTTGGACGAGCCCACGGCCTCGCTCGATCCGTCGGTCGCGCGCGAAATCCGCGCGGAAATCAGGGACTTCGCGGCGCGCGGGCGCGGCGCGGTGCTCTGGACCTCGC
>JAGWJU010000215.1 GCA_028865585.1 Elusimicrobiota bacterium
CCTTCCGGCCCGGCACGAGAATTTCTGCGCGCACATCTACGGCCCGCACGTCCTCTAGCCCGGCCGTCGCGCGGCCTTGCATTCGCGCGGCTTTTGACCTATCCTTAGCTCGTGCCCGGGGCGAAAGACGTGCGGCTGTTGCGGCGCATCCCGCTGTTCTCCTCCCTGCCCGCGCGCGACTTGGCTTTGGTCGCCCGGCTGGCCAGGGCCCGGAGCTACCGCGCCGGCGAGACCATCTTCCTCAAGTCCCAGGCCGCGGACGGGCTCTACGTCGTGCTCTCGGGACGCGTCAAGATTTTTACCGCCGCGGGCGGGCGCAAGAAAAAAACCTTCTCGTGGCTCAAGCGCGGCGACTTCTTCGGCGAGATGGCGCTCATCGAAGGCGAGAGCCGCTCGGCCGCGGCCCTGGCCGAGGAGGGCGTCGAGGTCCTTTTCATCGCCAAATCGGACTTCAAGCGGCTTCTTTTGGGCAATCCCGCCCTGCTCTTCTACCTCTTGAAGATCGTCTGCCGGCGCCTGCGCCTGGCCAACGAGGCCCTAGAGGATCTGCTCTTCCGCAATCTGCTCGGGCGCGCGGCCAAAACCATTTCGTCGCTGGCCGAAAAAGGCGCGCGCGCGGGCGGCGGCCGGTTCTTGGACGGCGACTACAGCCAGCGGGAACTCGCCGAGCTTTTGGGCACCTCGCGCGAGCCCTTGAGCCGCGCCCTGGCCGCCTTGAAGCGCGCGGGCTTGGTGGGAGAGAAAAACGGCCGGATCTTCGTGCCCCGGCCGGACAAGCTGGCCGCGCTGGGCGCGCCCTAGATTTTTTCCGCGGCGTTCAAGAACCAGTTGAGGAAGGCGAAGACGACGGCGAAGGCCATGGCCCAGAGAAATCCGTGCACCTCAAAGCCCGGCACCACGGCCGCCGCGCCTTCGACGCAGAGCCCCATGATGGCGAAGGTGAGCAGCCCCAAAGTCATGAGGTTGATGGGGAAGGTCAGGAGCAGCAGCACGGGGCGGATGAGCGCGTTGATGACGCCCAGCACCACCGCCACGGCCAGGGCCGTGCCCGGGCCGTCCACGGAAATTCCGGGGAGCACGCGCGCGGCCACGTAGACGGCCACCGCGCTGATAAGGATGTGGACCAGGGTTTTCATCGGGACGATTATAGGCTTTGCGCGGCGGCGCGCGCAACGGTTATAATGCGCGAAGACGCTATGAGACGGACGATTCCCTTCCTTTTCGCGGCGGCATCCGCGGCATTTTTGGCCGCGGGCTGCGCTCATGCGCCGGCCAAAGCCGCGCCGGCGCCGGACTACGCCGCCGTCCAGGCTCGCGCCGGGGCCGCGCAAAGCGCCTTGGCTCAGGAAATGTCCGAGCACGGCGGCAGCCGGGCCGTGTCCTCCGCGGTCCTGCCTCCGGAGGCCGTCCCCGCGCCGGCCTCGGTGCTGGGCCGGGACAAGGCCTTGGACTGCACTTGGGTTGAAAGCACGGCGGCCGTGGTCGCGGGAGACTCCCAAAGCCGCGCGCAGGTCCGCGCCGAGGCGATTTCGGAGGCGCGGAGCCTGGCCATGAAGAGCCTCTTGGGCGTTTCGGTGCGCTCGCAGGATTTGGTTTTTCAGCAGGAAGGCCTGCGCGGGCAGAAGAATTTGGTCGAGAACATCCTGCGCACCACGCAGTCGGGGCGGATCTTAAAGGAGACGGTCGCGGGAGAGGGCTACCAAGACGCGCCCGGCTGCCCGGAGTGCCGCTACGCGGTCGACTTGAAGGCCTGCATCGCGTCCGCGCCGTCCTACCACGATGCGGATTTCCGCGTGACGCTGAGCCTCGCGCGCGCGCGCCTCGTGGACGGCGACCAAGACTCCATGACGGTCTCCTGCACCGAGGGCTGCTACGTCTACCTCTACGACGTGGGCATGGACGACCAGGCGCAGTTGGTCGCGCCCAACTCTTTCGCGCCCGAGGTGAAGCTCCCGGCCGGGCAAAGCTGGACCTACCCGGGCAAGGAGCTGGAGTCCCAAGGCGTGCGCTTGGTGGCCCAGCTGCCGCAGGGCCAGAGCGTCTCGGCCGAGACCATCCGCGCCGTCGCCACCAAGACGCCCCTGACCGCGGCCGAGGCCGATCCGTCCGCGGGAGGCTATTTCGGGGTCTTGCAGCGCTTGGACGCCTCGCGCACCGATTGGGCCGAGGACGCGGCGGTATTCACGATCTACCAGCATTAAGGAGAGCGATGGAGCGCATGCGATGAGCCGGGGACGTTGGGGCGACGCGATCGCCGGGCTTTTGGCCGTCGCCGCGGTCGGGCTGTCCTACCAGTTTCCGGCCAAACTTCCGTTTTTGGCGCACCTGGAGCTCAAGGCCTACGACGCGCGCGCGCTCCTGCGCCAGAGCGTCGATCCGGATCCGGACATCTCCATCATCGCCATCGACCAAGCCTCGCTCTCGCGCTACGGGGCCTGGCCCTGGCCGCGCTCCCTCTTGGCCGGGCTTCTGGACAAGATCGCCCCGGCCCACCCCAAGATCGTGGCGCTCGACGTCGAGCTCTTCACGCCCGAGAAAAGCCCGGGCCTGGAAGAGATTAAGGCCTTGGCCGAGAACTACCGCCGACTGGCCGCCCGACGCCGCATTCTCGACCGCAGGCACCTCTTCAAGGTTTATTTCTCCTCGGCCGAGAGCCGCTTGGACGGGGACGCGCGCCTTTTGTCCGCCGTGCGCCAAGCCGGCAACGTCATCCTGCCCCTGGCGCTCGTGCCCGGTTCGGGCGACAACTTCAAGCCCGCGCCGCTTCCGCTCGCGGTCTCGAGCGCCTGCCTGCGCTCGGAGGCGAGCTCGTCCTTCCCGGACTTGGCCGCGTCCGGGGATTTCTCGGCGCTCTACCCCCTTCCGGTTTTCGCCCAGGCGGCGCTGGGCCTTGGCCGCGCGGGCCTGGTGCCCGATTCCGACGGCGTGGTGCGGCGCGACGTGACGGTTTCGCGCTACTGGGGCGCGGATATCCCGTCCTACGGCCTGGCCGTGGCCCTGGCGGCGCGCGGCCTCAAGCCCGGGGACGCGTCCGTGATGGACGGCCGGGAGGTCCGCGCGGGCAACTTCTCCGTGCCGCTCGAGCCCAGCG
>JAGWJU010000216.1 GCA_028865585.1 Elusimicrobiota bacterium
AGAGGCCACCGTGAAGCGCCCTTGGAAATGGGAGATGTCAAAACACTCGATGTGAAAGGGGGGCTTGGCCAGGGCCAGCGCGTCTTTTAAGTCCGTCACGGCCTGGGATTCCAAAAGGGGCGCGGCGATGTCTTCGGCGGAGAGGGCCTTCAAGCGCACGCGCTCGCCCATCTGCGCGATGGCCTGCAGGTTGTTGCGCAAGGCGGCCGCGCGCTCGTATTCCAGCGCGGACGAGGCCCGCTTCATCTCTTCTGCGAGCTTGTCGCGCAGCGCGCCGTAGTCGCCCTGGAAGAACAAAAGCGCGCGCTCGGCTACGGCGCGGTAGTCCGCGCGGCTGATTTTTCCCGCGCAGGGCGCCGGGCACTGGCCCGTATGATAGTAGAGGCAGGAATGGATTTTGCGCTCGGCCAGGGGCTTCTCCAGGCTGAACTCCCAGCGGCAGGGACGCAGCGGGAAGAGCCGGCTTCTCCAGAGATAGCGCAGCAGGCCTTTGATGGAGGCGGCTTTCGGGTAGGGGCCGAAGTAGGCGCTTTTATCCTTCGTCTTGCGCCGGGTCATCAGGAGGCGCGGGAAGTCCTCGCCCAGCGTGATTTTAACCCACGGGTACGACTTGTCGTCCTTCCACATCGAGTTGAAGAAGGGCTGCTTGTCGCGGATGAGCTTGCGCTCCAAAAGAAGGGCTTCGCGCTCGGAGGCGCAAGGGATGTAGTCGATGGCGCGGATTAAGGGCGTCAGCGCCGAGTTCTTGAGATCGGTCTTGGAGGGGTTGAAGTACTGCGAGACGCGCTTGGCCAAGTCCACGGCCTTGCCGATGTAGATGATGTCCCCGGCGGCGTCGCGCATGAGGTAGACGCCGCATGCGTGGGGGAGGTGCGAGAGGTCCATGTCCAGATTATAAGTTTTCGCGCGGGGGGCGGCGAAAGGGCGGGCTAGCGCTGGGGCTCGACCACGACCGCGGTGCCGTAGGCCAAGACTTCCGTGATGCCGGCCATGACCTCGGTCGCGTCGTAGCGCACGCCCACAACCGCGTTGGCGCCCAATTCCTGGGCGTGGACCAGCATGAGCTCGAAGGCGTCGCCTCGGGCGCGTTCGCAGAGATTGGTGTAGAGCGTGATGTTGCCGCCGAAAATAGACTGGATGCCCGCCGCGAAGTTGCCAACGATTGAGCGCGAGCGCACGATGATGCCGCGCACCACGCCCAGGTTCTTGACGATGCGGTAGCCGTCAAGGGTAAAAGTCGTGGTGGTCGACGCGTGCTCGATGCGGGTTTCGGACATGCGGGGATTATAGCGGAAAACGCCGGACGGGGCAACGCGCCGAGGCGAGCTTGTCCGGCGCGAGAGGGAAAAGATAAGATTGGTGCATGGCGGAAACCCAAGCCAAAGACACCAAGAAAGAGGCGCCCGCCGTCACCGATTTGCGCGAGCGCGGCCGCGCGGCCGACGGCTCGGTTGCCTTCTCCGAGCGCCGACTCTTCATGAGCTTCGCGGCCTTCAGCGGCGCGCGGGACTTCGCGCCGCTCACCAAAGCCCTCGAGTCCGCCAAGATGCCCGCCGCGCTCTACTCCGACCTGCACGACCCCCGCGGCGCGGGACTTCTGGCGATGAGCGAGGATCCCTCTTTCTTCGTGGGCGAATTGCGCCGATTCTTTAATGCCGGCCCTTTCGCCGATTTGGAGTTGAAGCCTTCGTATTCGATGGTCGGCCGCACCTACGCGCTCGGCCATGAGCCGAACCTGGACGACTGGCTCGTCGACCGCCCTCGCCGCGTGGTCTTGGACCCCGAGTGGCCCTGGGCGGTGTGGTACCCGTTGCGCCGCGCGGGCGCCTTCGCCGCCCTGCCGGCGGAAGAGCAGACCAAGATGCTGCGCGAGCACGGCGCCATCGGCCACGCCTTCGGCAGCGCGGGCCTGGGCAAGGACATCCGCTTGGACTGCCACGGCATCGACCCGGCCGACAACGATTTTATCATCGGGCTTTTGGGCCGGGAGCTTCACCCTCTGTCCGCTTTGGTCGCCGCCATGCGCAAGACCAAGCAGACCTCGGGCTACATCGAAAAGATGGGCCCCTTTTTCGTCGGCAAGGCCGTGTGGCAGTCCAAGGAGAAACCCTCATGAGCGAGAACCGCACTTTCAAGGTGTCCATGTCGGAGCGCTGCTTCCGCTTTAAGCCGGACGCCTTGGGCAGCCACGCGCCGCCCAAGCCCGGCGTCTACGAGTTCGTCACGTTCCATCAAGACGGCAAGCCGGAAGTGCTCTTCGTGGGCGCGGCCACGGGGCCGCAGACCGTGCAGGACGCGTTGGCCGCGCACCTGCAGGGCCAGGCCAAGCCCGGCTCGACCGAGCTTTTCGCCGCGGCCAAGGACGTCTACTTCGACTACGTGGCCGACGCGGACATTTCCTCAATCGACGACTTGAAGGACATCGCGGCGGCCCTGGTGCAGAAGCACAAGCCCAGGTTTAATCCCGGAGGCCCCGCCTTCACCGGCCGCTACGCCGCGGTCGCCGTCGAAGAAATCGACTAGGGAGGCGCGGTGCGCCTTTCGTCGGTTCCGCTCCTAAACGCCTGCTTGAACGGCTCTGCGGGCGTCCTGCTGGTTACCGGCTACGTCTTCGTCAAGCGCGGGCAATTCTTCGCTCACAAGGTGTGCATGCTTTCGGCCTTGAGCTGCTCGGCGGTTTTCCTGGCGGGCTACCTCTACTATCACTTCCGTGCGGGCGTGGTCTATTATCACGGCGCTTGGCGCGCGGCTTACTTTTCGATTTTAGGGACGCACACCGTGCTGGCGGCCATCATCGCGCCTTTGGCTATTTACACCGCCTCTTTAGCCCTGCGCGGACGCTTCGAACTGCACAAGAAATGGGCCAAGCGCGCGCTGCCCATCTGGCTCTACGTTTCCGTGACGGGCGTCGTGATTTACGCGATGCTCTTCGGGATTTAAGGGTCTAAAATGGTCGCGTCCTGCGCTCGCCCCGATGCGGGTATTCACGGGCTCATCTCGCTGCGGATCGCGCCCGTTTTAGACCCTGCCGGGAAAAAAACTGAATTTCAGCCGGCGCTCCGGAAATCCGCCGTCCCCCGAACCTCGGGG
>JAGWJU010000217.1 GCA_028865585.1 Elusimicrobiota bacterium
CGAAACGCTGCCGCGGATGTAGCGGTCGAGCATGACGTCGCCGACGACGAGGACCCGCCGGTTCCTGAAGTCGGCGGCAAGCTGCCGCAAGGCTTTGCGCTCGGCCGCGGGAAGGGCCATGTCTGGCACGATTATAACACTTTCAGCGCGGCCTCGACATGGCCGAAGAAGAGCTGGACGCGCATTAAAACCGGAATCTTGCGCGCGTCGTCGGTCAGCCAAATTTCGAGGTTGCGGCCTTTCTGGATGAAGATGCCGTCGCGGCGGACGGCGGGCTTGACCAGGATGGTGTGGAACGTGCCCGCGGGGGTCTTCACGACGTAGCGGCCGAGCACGTGAACGACGAGCGGCCAATTCTGTTTGGTGTTGACGTCCAGGATGATGTTCTCGCCGGGCGTCAGCTTTTGGCCGCGCACGTAGTAGAGGCTTGAAAGCACGTCCTGCACCGAGGCCGGCACGGTGCCGCCGTGCCAGGAGAAGCTGCCGTCGCGGTTGACGGTCTTGGAGAGAAAGCGGTGGCGCGCCTGGTCGTAGAGCACCCACTCGTCCCGGTAGAAATGTCCTTCGCGCAGCTTCTTGGCGTAGCCTAGGGACTCGAGCGTGCGCGCGTTAAGCCAAGCCTCGTTCAAGTCGCGCACCTTGTAGAAGGCGTCGGCGAAGTCGTTGGAGTCCGCGTGCGAGACGATGTGATAGGCGGGTTCGCCGTTGAAAGAAACCAACTCCGGCACCGAGAGCGTGGCCTCGCCCACCGGGATGCCGGCCCAGGAGATGGCGTAGGTGAGCTTCTCCGGGAAGACGGTCAGGGGCTTGTAGGATTTTTCCATTGGCGCCGCGGGGCCGACGAGCTGGTGCGGATCGGAAATCGCGGCCGATGAGATGACGATCGGGAACTCGGCGGAGCGGCGCGCCCCGTCGGTCGCCGCGCGAAGGACGGTCGCTTGGAAAAGCGCCGCAGCAGTCAGCAAAATTGATGACTTAGGCATCTCTTTCGAATTACCCTTTGATAAGCTATACTCTTAGCGTAGTCAGGATTTGGATTGGGGATTCCCGGTCGATAATAGGTCCCGGCAGAACCGCCGGGGCCTATTATTTTTAAGGGAAGCATTTTAAGCCGTAGCCCTCTAATTTTCCCGCTCCGCTCGCATAAAATTTGGAGCGCAGCGCATCGAACGCGCGGTTGTGCTGGTTGGGTTTAAAGATGCTCATGCCTACCGGACGCGCGACCAGATCGGCAAGCTGCAGGCCGGCCGAATTGCTTTTCTTGTCGACGAATGCGATTTCAAGCGGCAGCTGAATCTTCTCGTAGTTCTCGCCGTCGCGCAGTGATTTTTCATGGATTACCGAGCAAATCAGCTTGAACGGCGCGGCGGTTATGATGGCCGTCAACTCATCGATAAATTCCTGTTTTTTGTCTTTTGTTTTCAAAAACCCAAAGTTCCCCTGATCTTTTCGAATATCCCTTTCGTGCAAAACAATCGCGTCATGGCCGAAGTGCTTAATTTTAAAGCGCTGAATGGCCGGGGTGAGCGTGGCGACATAGTCTTCTTTGCGCATAATGCAGAACGCGAGCACGAACATCGGATAGTCGGGATCGATATTATCGAGACCGTGATCGCCGCTTTCATCGACGAACACCAAATGATCCGAAAATCTGTCGCTCATGAGGCCGTATTCCGCTATCCCAGCGGCGCCAGGCGGGTCAACTGGCTCACGGCAGAGAGCTTCTCGGCCCAGGCTTGGCGTCCCTTGACGATGTTGAGCCGGATGGCCAGGGCCAGAACTTGGCCCGACGCCTCCTCCTGCCAGCCCTCGGGCAGCCGCGTCATGTCCTTGAGCGTGGTCACGACGGGGCAGCCTTTGCGCAGGCTCTCGACGGCTTTGACCTCGGCGAGCGTGTAGGGATGGTGGTCGGGGTAGCGCCAGCGCTGGGAAATGCGCGCCCCCAGGCCGGTCAGGGTCTCCTCGAACTGCTCCGGATCGGCGATGGCCGAGAGGGCCACCACGTGCTCGCCTTGGATGTGGCTGGGCCTGTATTTTTTTTGGGTCTTCAAGTCCAGGAAAAAATCAGCCTCATGCACCGACTCGACGATGGGCGCGGAGGGGTTTAACTCCTCGACGCGCTCGCGCAGGGCCTTCAAGTCGTCCTTGTCCGCGCGGTCCACGTGGGTCAAAAGAACGAGGCCCGCGCGCGAAAGGCCGGAGGCCGGTTCGCGCAGGTTGCCCAGGGGCAGCAGGCGCCCGCGGCCCGAGCGGCCGTCGCCGAACGGGTCGGCGGCGTTGATGAGCACGACGTCCAGGTCGCGCTTCAACTTCATGTGCTGGAAGCCGTCGTCCAGGATGAGGACCTTGGAGTGGTAGAAGTGCACCGCCTCGGCGCCGGACTTGAAGCGGTTCGCGCAGACCAAAATTGGAATTTTGAGGCCCAAAAGCGTGTGATGCATCATCCAGGGCTCGTCGCCACAGGCGGTCCAGGGCGGCGGGTTGTCGTCTAGGAGCGTCAGGACTTCGTTGACCCGGCCCTTGCGTCCGTAGCCGCGGCTCAAGATTGAGACCGGAATGTCGCGATCGGCCAAAGTCTGCGCGGCCAAAAGCACGGTGGGGGTTTTCCCGGTTCCGCCGGTGGTGATGTTGCCGATGCAGATGACCTTGGCGGGCAGGCTCTTGGCGCGCAGGATGCCCGCGGCGTAGAGCCCGCGGCGCAGGATGCCCGCGGCGCCGTAGAGCGCGGACAAAACCCAAAGCAGGGCGTAGCCCGCCCAAGATTTCTTCATCTTGAGGCGGCGGCGCTCCCAGCTCATTTCGCGGCTCCATGCGCCTTGGCGGCCAGAATCTCGGAAAGAAAGGACTCGACGTGCCGCTTGACCTCGTCCAGCGAGACGTCGTCCAGGCAGCGCAGATCCGGGCAGGCGTGCTTGCGCGCCCCGTCGCCGCGGCAGAGGCAATCCTTCTGGATGAAGCGGTGGCGGCTTGGTTCCGGCGGCGTCCAGGAGACCGGGCTGTGCGGGCCGAAAATGGTGAAGGTCGGCGCGCCCGCGGCCGCGGCGATGTGCTTGACGCCGTTGTCGTTGCCGATGTGCAAATCGGC
>JAGWJU010000218.1 GCA_028865585.1 Elusimicrobiota bacterium
GTTTCATGCCCGCGATCTCGGGCGATTTTGGCGAACTCGCGGCAAAAAGCGTCTTGTCCATCGGGCGCGGTGGGATCCGGGATGAGCAATATTTTCATGGCGTGCCCTATCTCATCAGTCTAACAGCCGGGCCGCGCGCCGTCAAGGAAAAAATCCTATCCGTTCCCGCGTGGGAATGAGCGGTTTCCGATTTCATATAATGAAGGCGTCAGTCCGCCTCAATTCCGGACCCGGTCAACCGCCGTGATGATGAAGAGAATAAGGCTTAAAACCCAATTTTACGTCATCGTGGCGTTCGTCCTCGTCTTTTCTCTTGGCGCCGGCGTTTCGCAGTGGCTGCGCGTCAACGCGGAGGCCCGCGCCACCATGTCCCTGCACCGGGATTTGGCCGTCGCCGTCAAGGTCGCCCGGCTTAAATCCCTGCTGGAACAGATGGATCTGCTCACCATGCAGTACCTCAGTACCGGGGAACTGCGCCGGCTCGATCAGAGGCGCTCCAGCATAAAGGAAATGCGGCGGACGGAGGCGGATTTGAGCGCGCTCCTACCCGGCCAGAACGAACAGGAGGCTTTGAGGGATTTCCGGGCCCAGTTCGAGAGGAGGCTCAGGGAAGAAAAACCATGGCTCAGGGAAAAACTTTCCGGGCGTCTGGGCGCGAAAGAAATGGCGCGCATACGGAGCAGCCGGCAAAACTATCGGAGCATGGAATCGATGGCCATGACCATGCACGACGTGCGCATAGACACTTTCCGCAGCCGCTACGCGGCCGCTCGGCGCGCCTCCGCCCATGCTTTTTTCATCATGATGGGCATCGGGCTTCTGGCCAGCGCCCTCTGCGCTTTTCTGCTTTCGCGCTACATCATCAATCCCATAGACGCCATCGCCGCGTACGCGCGCCAATGGAAGCTCGGCCAATCTTGGAATCTTCGCGTGCCCGCCGCCAGTCCGGAAATAGACTCTTTGGCGCAGCATATGCGGGATTTAACGGGAAACTTGAACGAGGAATACCGAAAGGAAAAGGATCTGGGCCGCTTCAAATCCCAGATGGTATCCATGGTCAGCCATGAGCTCAACAACGCCTTGAGCGTCATCTACGCGGCGGCAGCTTCTTTAGAGGATACAGAGCCTGCGGCGCAAGACGAGCGTCGGGAACGGATGTACCGGATATTGAAAGCGCAGACTCTGTCCTTAAGCACGACCATCGGCAATCTCCTTAATATAGGCCGGCTTGAATCCGGCCATCTGGCGCTCAATAGGAAGAAAATGGAGATTGAGGCGGTCCTGCGCGCCGGAGGCGAGTTGATGGAAATTCTCTGCGAGAGCAAGGGGCTGAACCTTTCCTTGAGCTTTCCGGAAGCGCCTATTCCGGTCTACGGCGATCCGGACGCGCTGATGCTGGTCGTCACGAATCTGCTCAGCAACGCGGTCAAATACACTCCAGAGGGAGGTTCCGTCACGGCCGGAATCGAGCGGGAGGCCGGACATCCGGGATACGTGCGCGTTTTCGTCAAAGACACCGGCATCGGACTAACCAAAGAGGATAAGGAGAGAATTTTTTCCGCTTATTACCGCTCTGAGCGGGGCAAAAGGTTGGCGCGGGGGTTTGGTCTCGGGCTTTCTTTGGCTAAGCTCATCATCGAGGCCCACAAGGGACGGCTCGAAGTCGAGGGCGAGCCAGGCAAAGGCTCCACCTTCGCCTTCTTCCTGCCGGCCTGGAATCCCAAGTCCGATTTAGAATTGGGCGAAAACAAGGAAGATGGCGTGGAGCTGCGGCGGATTCGTCCGCCGCAGGCCGGAGCCTAAGCGGCTTCGGAGGGGAGCTGGGCTTCTTTTTCCTGGATTTGATTCTGCACCGATTCCATCTCCTCGCCGATGCGGCGAACTTCGTCGTAATCGGAATAGAGGGTCGGATCGGCGAGCTTTGCCGCCAAGTTTTCCAGCGCAGAGTGAAGCGTCTCGAGTTCCGCTTTCAGCCTGGCGGCGCGCTTTTCCTGCCGCCTTTTTTCCCCGGGAGACGGCTTTCTGTCCTGGGCTGCGGGCGTGTTCTCAGCGTCGCCGGGAACGGGAGCGGCTTCCGGGTTCTCCTCCCGCCATTGGGACTGCCGTCTCTTGAAATACTCGTAGTTGCCCGGATAAACGGTAATTTTCCCGTGGTCCACATGGACGACGTGATCCGCCAGGGCGTTGAGAAAGTAGAGGTCGTGGCTGATGCAGCAGATGGTGCCTTCAAAATCGCGCAAGGCCTCGATGAGGGCGTCCACGCTGGTCATGTCCAGGTGCGTGGTGGGCTCATCCATCAGCAGGACGTTGGGAGGGTCTAAAAGAAGCTTGGCCAGGGAGAGGCGGCTTTTCTCCCCGCCGCTTAGAACCGCGGTCTTTTTGTGCACCGAGTCTCCGGGAAAAAGGAAGGCGCCCAAGACCGTGCGGGTCAAGAGATCGGGGTTGAGCCGGCCCACGCTCGAGGCTTCCTGCAGGACCGTCTTTTCGGGATCCAGCTGACCCTGCCGGTGCTGGGAGAAATACCCCACCTTGACGTCGTTGCCCACCACGCGCTCCCCCGCGTCGATGGGAATGACGCCGGCCAAAATCTTTAGAAGCGTGGATTTTCCCGCGCCGTTGTGTCCCACGAAGGCCATTTTCCAGCCGCGCTCGAGCTCGAAATCCAGTCCCTGATAGACTTTGGTTTCGCCGTACGACTTGAAGACGTTCTTGAGGGAGAGCACTCGCACGCCGGTGCGCGCGGGCTGGGGAAACCTGATTTTGACGGATTTGGCCTCGGCCGGAAGAGCGATGCGCTCAAGCTTGTCCAGGCGCTTGATCATGCTTTGCGCCCGATTGGCGGTGGAGGCGCGGGCGCGGTTGCGGTCGATGAACTCCTGCATCTTGGCGATTTCGTCCTGCTGGCGCCTCCAGGCGGACTCCAAGCGCTCTCGTTCCGCCTGCTTTTCGCGGAGGAAGAACTCGTAGTCTCCGCGGTAGACCTTGAGCTTGCCGTCCTGGACGCTGACGATGGCGCGGCACACGGCGTTGATGAAGGCCCGGTCGTGGGAAATGAGGAAGACCGCGCCGGGGTAGGAGCCCA
>JAGWJU010000219.1 GCA_028865585.1 Elusimicrobiota bacterium
CCGCGCGCGCCGGCCAGCGTGTGCACGCGCCGCCCCACGGCGTTGGAGCCGGTGAAGGACACGGCTTTGATGGCCGGATGCTCGACCAGAATGTCGCCGACGGAGGAACCCGCCCCCATCACGAGGTTCAGGACGCCCGGAGGCAGCCCTGCTTCGGTCATAATCTCCACGAACTTAACCGCCAAGGCGGGCACCAATGACGCGGGCTTGAAGACCACGGTGTTTCCCGCGACCAAGGCCGGGGAAATCTTCCAGGCCGGGATGGCGAAGGGGAAATTCCAAGGCGTGATGACGCTCACGACGCCCAGAGGCTGGCGCAGTGTGTAGAGCAGGTTGTCCGGCAGTTCCGAAGGCGCGGTCGTGCCCATCAGGCGCAGGCCCTCGCCCGCGAACCAGTCGACCAGGGTCGTGCCCTTATCCATCTCGCCCTTGGCCTCCGAGACGATTTTGCCCTCCTCGCGGGTCATGAGGCGCGCCAACTCGTCGCGGCGCTCGCGGAAAATCTGCGCGGCCTTGGCCAGGATGCGGCCGCGCTGGGGCGCGGGCGTGTGCTTCCACGCGGGGAAAGCCTTTTGCGCGGCTGCGACGGCCTTTTGGGCGTCTTCCTTAGACGCGCCTTTGAAACGGGCGACGATATCCTGGGTGTCGGCGGGATTAAGGGAAAGGATTTCCTTCCCAGAGCGTCCCTCAATCCACTGTCCGCCGATGTACTGCTTTAGCGTCAGCGTCTCCGGGGTTTTTGAATCGGCCTGCTTTTTCATCGTGGTCGGCATATCGGGTCCTCGCTATGAACCGGGGTCCTTTAGACCATATTCGGAGCGGTTTCTCTAGTGTAAATGATACCCCATTCATACCTTGGACGTATATGCCAAATCCCTCCAAGTGGCGCGCCCGCGACGCTCCAATGGTAAAATAGTGTCCGTATGAAATCGCCCCATTCAATCCGCGAAGGACGCGCGGTGCGCATGCCTTTAAGCGTCACGGCGGAAGATATGGACCTCTACCTGCACTTGAGCGGCGACGACAACCCCGTGCATTTTAGCGACGCGGCAGCCCAAAGCCGCGGCCTTAAAAAACGAGTCGTCTACGGCGGCTTGCTGGTTTCCGCGATTTCCCGGCTGCTCGGGACCAAACTCCCCGGACCCGGATGTGTTTGGCAAAGCCTGTCCATCAATTTTAGGCGGCCCCTGCATGTCGGAGAGCAAGCGGAGGTCAGGGCGGCCGCAACCTATGTCAACTCGGAAACCGGCGTTTTGCGCCTTAAGATCGAGATTTTAAGGGGGACGGAGCTCATCGCGGACGGGCAGGCTCAAGCGGGTTTTCCTCCGTCGGAGAAGGCTGCCTCGTGAAGACCGTCCTGATCGCCGGCGGGAGCGGAGGCATCGGTTCGGAAACGGCGCGGCAGGCCGCCCGCGCAGGCTGGAGCGTTCTCATCGCTTATAAAGCCGGGCGCGCTCGCGCGGAAAGCGTCGCGGCAGAAATCGAAAATACGGGAGGGCGTGCTTTGGTTTTGAAGCTTGATTTAGAGGAACCCTCCTCCATTGAAGAAGCCGTCCGAGCGGCCGCAGAGAGAGAATCTTCTCTTGAAGCCCTCGTTTTAAGCGCCTGTCCGCCGCCCGTCTTGGCTCCTTTTCAAAAGACGGAAGCCGAGGAGTCTCTCCGGCAATTTAAGGTCGGCGCATTGGGAGCGCAGCTTTTGATTTCGGCCTGCTGGAGAAAATTCTTCTATCCGGCGCGCGTGGGCCACGTGGTTGGGATTTTAAGCGCGGCCATGGGGCCGCCGCCCTGGCCGCACATGTCCGCCTATGCCGCGGGGAAAAGGGCCATGCAGTCGATGCTCGAGTCCGCGGCCTCCGAATTGGGCCGTTCCGGCTTGCGGGTCAGCGCGCTAAAGCCCACCTACACGGAAACGCCGATGCTGACCGCTTTGCCTTCGCACATCCTTGACGCGGCGCGGGCGCGGATGAAGGCGGGACGATTCTTAAGCGCCGCGGAAGTCGCCAAGGCCGTGGTCGCCTGCCTCGAGAATCCTCCGGCCGCCGGAGAGTTCCGAAGGCAGGACATCACCGAACCCTAGCGGCTCCGGCGGCCCTTGAAGCGGACGGCCTAGCTTCTAGGCGCTCTTTTTAGAAACGTCCCGCGGGCGGCGCGCCCGATCATGGCGTCGCCCTCCACCATCCGCTCGCCGCGCAAAAACACGGAGTGAATGGCGCCCGCGACGGTTTTGCCCTCGTAGGGATTGTAGTCGGCCGCACTGTGATGTTTTTTGGCGGAGATGGTGGTTTTTTTCTTCGGGTCGATGAGCACGATGTCCGCGTCTGCGCCCGGCGAAAGGTGCCCTTTGCGGGGGTAGAGCCCAAAGAGCTTAGCGGGGGAGGTCGATGTCAACTCGACGAAGCGGTTGGCCGTCAGGCGGCCCTTTTGCACCGCGTCCCATAGCAGCAGCATGCGGGTTTCGACGCCCGGCGCGCCGTTGGGAATCTTGGAGAAGTCCTTCTTGCCTAGTTCCTTTCCCGGCTTGCCGCCGCTCGCTTTCATGCAAAAGGAGCAGTGATCGGTCGAAACCACCTGGAGGTCGTTGCGCAGAAGCCCCTTCCAGAGCCGCTCTTCATTGCCCTTTGGGCGCAGGGGCGGGCTCATTACGAACTTAGCGCCCTCGAAGCCCGGCCGTTCGTAGTCCTCGTAGGACAAGTAGAGATACTGCGGGCAGGTCTCCGCGAAAACCTGCTGGCCGCGCTCGCGCGCCCGGCGCACTTCGTCTAAGGCGTCGCCGGCGGAAAGGTGCACGAAATAGATGGGCACGCCCGCCATGTCGGCCAGTGCGATGGCGCGGCGCGTGGCCTCGGCCTCGGCGGACATGGGGCGCGTCAGCGCGTGGTACTTGGGCTCGATTTTGCCCTCAGCCAAGGCCTTTTGAACCATCACGTCTATGACCCGGCCGTTCTCCGCGTGCATGCAGATCATGCCGCCGTTTTCCTTGGTGCGCGTGAGCGCCCGGTAAATGGTGGCGTCGTCCGACATGAAGATGCCGGGATAGGCCATGAAGAGCTTGAAAGACGAGACGCCCTCCTT
>JAGWJU010000220.1 GCA_028865585.1 Elusimicrobiota bacterium
CCGCGCGCTTTCCTGGATTCCATGGCGGCGTTGCCTTGCGGGCTGTGGGGCAGCGAGCCTGGGTGGAAGGTCAGCGAGCCGGGCTCGATGACGCCGCGGCGGGCGCCGTAGGCCGTGTTGGAGAAGAACATGGCCTCGTCGCAGTCGGCGTTATAATGGGCATAGGGGGCCGGAATGTCTTTGGGGTGCCAGCCTTCCAGCTGGGACCGGAACGTGCAGACGGAAAAGCCGTTGTAGGGAGCCTGGCCCGCTTGGAAGGTCTGCCGCACGGGCGGCGCCGTGTGGATTTCCCGGGCAATGGAGTGGTGGGCGGAGCTGGCAAAGGCGAAAGGATAGAGCGCGCCCTCCCAGCCGGACAGATCGAAGGGGTGGTGGCCTAAAACGAGCTTGGTGACGCGGCCGCCGCCGTGCTTGGTCCAGACGAGGTGCCGGCCTTCTTTGTCTATCGGAGCAACAAAGCGGGGCGGCGTGATTTCCGTTTCAACGATCGGAGCCATGAGCGTCGCCTGGCCTTGAGGATTCATGTAGTGCGGCGCGAATTGAAGAGGGTAGAGAGATTCCATGATAAGGAAGAACGCTTTGGAATTCCTGATCCGCCATTGGACCGTCGTTCCCTTGGGAATAAGGAGATAGTCCTCGGGACCAAAGGGAATTTCGCCGTACTCGGAGGCAAGAACGCCTTTTCCTTCTTGGACGAAAACCGCCTCGTGGCTCTCGCCGTTGCGGAAAAATTCTTTTTCCGGCATGGAGCGCGACGGCTTCGAAACCGCGATGGTTGTCGTCTGGCCCCAAAGCAATGTTTTGCGCGAGCGAACGAAATCCCCGCCGTAGGGGAGGCGGGCGGTCCTGATGTGATAGGGCTGAAGAGGAGGCGCTTTGCGCGCGGGCTTGGGCGAGAGATTAAAGGGCGCCGGGGCGGGAAGCGCGGCGATTTCCGTGGGGTAGCGCCGTAGATGCATTTTTCGGGAGTAGGCGCCGGAAAAACCGTAGCTCCCGTGAATTTCCTCAAGAGCCAAAACGCCCGGCTTGGCGTAAAACTCAGTGTGCGGCGTTTTGGGAAGTTCGCCCCGCTTAATGATGAGCGCCATTGATTCGAGCCTCGGCCTTGGAATATTTTAGGTGCGTTTGCGATCTCGGAGCGCCTGCGGTTTGCCGCAACCGTCCCAGTTTTTCCACCACAAGCTCGATGACGTCGCCGGGCTTGACCCAGCGATCGAGGTCTAGACCGCAGCCGCGGTAATAGGTGCCGGAGCCGAGGACGTCGCCGGGATAAACCGTCTCTTCTTGGGAGACGTGCGAGAGCATGACGGGGAAGCTCCAATAGCGGCCGGAGGAGTTTCCCTCGCTCCATTTCTCGCCGTTGACGAACGCGGCCATGGCCAAGTTGTCCGGATCGGGCAGTTCGTCCGTCGTGACGAGGCAGGGGCCCAAGCCCGTGGCGAAATCCTTCCCTTTGGCCGGGCCCATGCGGCAAATCATCTCGTTTTTCTGGATGTCTCGCGCGGAGAAATCGTTCATGATGCAGTAGCCGGCGATGTGCCCGGCGGCCTCCTGCGGAGTCAAGTCGCGCCCTTTTTTCCCGACGATACAGGCGATCTCCAACTCGAAATCGAAGCGGCGCGTGTAGCTGGGCCAGGGCACCGTCTCTCCGGGCCCGTAGATCTCTCGATGGTTTCCTTTATAATAGACAGGCTGGTCGTACCAGGACTCGGACAACGGTTCACCGCGGCGCTTGGAGCCCTGCAGGGCGTGATCCTCGAAGGCGAAAAAATCGCGGAGCGCGCGCGGCCGAGGTAAGGGCGAAAGCAGGCGGATTTCACCCTCCTGATAGACGATTTTTTCGCTTCCCGGACCGGCGGCCTTCGCGGCGCCGGCGCCGCCCAATCGTTCGATGAAATTCAAGGCGTCTTGCGCCGCGGCGCGCGCAGCTTCGCCTAAATCAAGGAATCCCAATATGTCCGCGGGCAGGCGCGCATTCGCGAGACTCGCGTGAGACGCCTCGCCCTTTTCCTTGAGAGATAAGGCGTAAGCGGCGTTTAAGTCGACGATGGAGCCGTCCAGGAGCGCGCCGAGACGCTCAAGAGGGCCCATGGCTGTTTTTGTCTCGAAAGTAACGAGTCTCACGGTGAGCAGTATAGCCCTTTTTTTGGAAAGGCCTCAAGCGGATGATATAATGCGTTCGGGCCACCCGCTATGGACGAGTCTTCTCTTTTACTTCCGGAAAACTCCGCCGAAGACGTCGCGCTCGCCGCCGAAGGATGCCGCGGCGCTTTCTCCCGTTGGCGCGGCTACTCCGTCCGGGAGCGCGCCGAGATCGTCGCTGGAATTTGGAAAGAAATACGGGCTAAAGGAGCGGAGTTCGCGCAAATTATTCACGAAGAAACGGGCAAACCGGCCCGCGAGGTCGAGACGATGGAAATGCCGGCCTTGGAGGCCGTCGTTTCCTATTTTGCGGCCAACGCCCGCAGGATTTTAGGCGACGAACCGGCTTGGCGCCCATGGTTCCTCAGCAACAAGCGCGCCTATATCCGCTACCGCCCCCGAGGCATTGTCGGGATCATTACGCCGTGGAATATGCCTCTTCTTATTCCGTGGGGAGATGCCGTCCCGGCTCTTCTGGCGGGCAACGCTGTTTTACTCAAGCCTTCGGAGCGGGCCGCGCGCTCTGCGCGGCGGCTTGCCCGCCTAATCGATGCGACCGGGCTTTTGCCCAAAGGTCTTTTTACGGTTGTGGCCGGCGGCGCGGCCGCGGGGCAGGCCGTCGTGCGGGAGGCGGACATGGTGGTCTTCACGGGCTCGCTGGAGAACGGAAGGCGCGTGGCCGAGGCTTGCGCGCGGACGCTTAAGCCCGTGGTTCTAGAGTTGGGCGGAAAACAGTCGATGATTGTGCTTAAGGACGCTCCGCTCAAAAGAGCCGTCAAGACGGCGATCTGGAGCGGGTTCTCCAATTGCGGCCAGGTCTGCACCGGGGTCGGGCGAATTTTCATAGAAGACGGCGCTTATGAGGCATTCGCCGGCGGTCTCGCGCAGGAACTAAAAGAGCTGCAAGACAAGGCCCGGGCCGATTTC
>JAGWJU010000221.1 GCA_028865585.1 Elusimicrobiota bacterium
GGGCCACGGCGCCGTGCTCTGGGCGTGCGCTCAAGGCCGTCGCCGCGCGCTGCGCCACGGCCGGGTCGGCCAGGGACTCGACGAGCAGGCTTCCGGAATAGCTCCGCGGCGCCTGCGCGGAGACGTTCTGCGCCAGGTAGGCGCTCACGGCCTTGGCCTCGACGCCCGTCCCGCCTCGGGCCTGCGCCGGAGGCATCAAATCGTCGAGGTAGGAGCCCAGGCCCGCGGCCACCTGGTTTTGCAGGCCGCTCACCTGATTAAGCGGCATGGAGGCGCTTAAGTCGGGAACGGCGGAGACGCCTTGGACGCCGGGCGCCTCAGAGGCGCTTTCGTCCTGCGCCCGGGCCAGGCGCGGCCCCGACAACGCCAAAACCACGGCCAACGCCAAGACGGCGCGCGTCCATTTCTTCACGCTGGGAAGGATAGCCCGCTAAGGCTTCGCGCGCAAGGGGCCCGGCGTCACGCCCGCGGCCGCGGCCCAGTTGCGGAAATCCCGCCGGCCGGGATAATCCTTGAGCAGGCGCTCAAACGCCGCGCGGGCCCGGGCCTTTTGCCCGAGCCCTTCCAACGCCTGGGCTTCGAGCAGTCGGGCCGCCGGATTGCCCGGGTCCGACGCCAGGCTGCGCCGGGCGCACGAAAGCGCCAACGCGTTTTTGCCCTCGCGGCGGAACATTTCCCCCGCGTCCAGGAGAACCCGCGGCCAGGCCTTGAGCAGGACTTGGCCGAAGCCCGGCGCCCAGGGCCAGAGCGGGCGCGCCAGCACCGGCGCGGGGTCAAACAGCGTGCGCAGGAAAATCCGCGGGCCGGCGGCGTAGGCCGGCCGCATCATCGCGACGACGGCCTCGTCGGGCGGCGCCTGGTCCGGATGGGGCGCCGCGTTCCCCGCGGCCGCGAGCAGCTGCTCTTGCGCCGTGACGCGCTCCGTCCGCCGCCAGTCCGGCCGCCGCGCGGGCGGGCGCAGGGCCGCGTCGCCGGGAAAGGCCGCCCAAAGCATGGCTTGAAGCACCGTCGGGTCCTCGTCAAACCACCAGTGGCAGTTGTCGCGGAACAGCCCGTCGCCCGGAGCGCCGGGAAGCCGGGCCCAGCCGTCGAAGAGCTTTTCCAAATCGGCGAGCGGCACGCTCTCTTGCCGCGCGATGCGCCGGATATCGGCGTTGCGGCGGGACGAAGTCCGCTCGCTCGTGAGGTCCCAGTCGTCGGCCAGGCGGTATTCCCGCGCGGCCCGCGCCCTGTCGCCCAGCCGCTCGAGAGATTTGGCTAGAAAAAAATGCGCGAAGGCGCCGCGCGGATGCGCGCGCAGATCGCTTTGGAACAGCGCGGCGGCTTGCCGGTAGCGCCCGCTCTCGAAAGCCCGCGCGGCCGCGAAATATCCCGTGTCGCCCCAGGGCGGATGCCCGGTTATCGGCGGCACGCCGCGGACGTTGGCGGGCAGGGTGCAGAGCACCAGGCGCACGCCGTGCGCGCGGCACAGGCGCACGATGTCCCGCAGGTTGGCCTCAAAATTCGGCTCCAAAGACGCGGCGCCGACCTTGCGGCCCCTCAAGCCCGGACGCACGCCCAAAAGCGCCTTCAAGCCGCGGTAGAGCCAGAGGCGGCTCATGGCGCGGTCGGCGAGGTAGAGGCGAATCTGCAGCGGGCTCATCTCGGTGCGGCCGTACTCGTTGTTGCCGTCCATGTCGATGACGAGATCCGGCTGATAGCGGAACACCTGGCGCAGCACGCCCAAAGTCTGGCCGCTGTCGTAGCCGGGCATGCCGCAGGTGATGACCTCCGTATGGCGCTTGAACGGAAGCTTTTCAAGCGTCTTGGCGAAGCGCGGGTCCTTGTTGAAGCGCACGGCCACCGAGCCGCCCACGACGAAGACGCGGTAGGTTCCCGGCGGCTTGGGCATCAAAAAGCTCTGGGGCGTGGCCCCGGAGAGGTTGGTCTTGTAGATTTCGGCGCCGCCCGGGGCGCGGCCCGCGGCCTTGAAGAAGGGCTTGAGCGTGTCCGTGTAGTTGTACGCAAAGCCGTGGGGCAGGGGCGCGCGCGGCGGGGCGCCCCGGAGGGCGCGCACGCCCAGCTCCGCCGCGGCCAAAAGCGCCAGGGCGGCGGCCAAGCCCAGGGCGGCTTTCTTCAAAAAGGAAAGCGGTTGGCGCGGCATGTCGCTTGACATGTTAGCTAAATTTCCGGCCAAGCCCCCAGCGACACCCCCAGCGCCTGGGCCTTGAAAACGCGCTCCAGGCGCGTTACACTCTTTAGCGCCATGGAGCCCCTGGACGAGTCGCAGCTGCGTAGCCTGGCCTCGCTCTTGGACGACAGCGACCCGCGCAACCTGGACCTGATTTCCCGCCGCATCCTCTCCATCGGCGAGCCGATTTTGCCCTACCTGGACGAGCTGCGCGGCGGGACGTCCTCCGAGGTCGTGGCCCGCGCCGAGGGCCTCTCGCGCCGCGTGCGCTTCAAGAACTTGAAGGCCGACTTCGCGCGCCTGGCCGCCGAGCCCGACCCGGATTTGGAGGCGGGCGCGTGGCTCGTGTGCCGCTTCGGCTATTCCACCTTTTCCCCCGGCCCCTACGCGCAGTGGTTGGAGCGCGTCGCGGGCAAAATCCGCGAGGACTCCTACCCCACGCCCGACGCCCTGTTCCAGAAGATCAACTGGCTTTTGTTCCACCACATGGGCTTCTCGGGCAACCGCGAGGACTACTACAACCCGGACAACAGCTACCTGCACCGCGTCATCGAGACCCGGCGCGGCATCCCCTTAAGCCTCTCGGCGCTCTATCTCCTCATCGCCAAGCGCGTGGGCCTGCCCGTCTTCGGCGCGGGCCTGCCCGGGCACTTCATGCTGGGCCTGCACGGCGCCTTTGGCCTCAGGCTCTTGGACGTCTTCGGCGGCGGACGGCTTTTGGACGTGAGCGAGGCGCAAAGGCTTTTGCTCAGGAACGGCTATGAGCTCAAGCCCCGGCACCTGGAGCCCGCCACCTCGCGCGAGATGCTCCTGCGCATGCTGCGCAACCTCATCTCCATCCACCAGAAGACCGGCGACGAGGACACCGAGGAGATGCTCTCGAGCCTGGCC
>JAGWJU010000222.1 GCA_028865585.1 Elusimicrobiota bacterium
GCATCGACTTGGGCGCCCTCTGGGACTTGAATGAGCTGCTTCCCTTTCTGCCCTTCCGGCCGCGCGTGGGATTGGTCGCGCGCAACATCAACGCGCCGTCCTTCAAGCAGCCCGTGGCCGCCACCGACGGCGGCCTCGTGTCCAACTCTATTGACGTCGGCCGGCAGGTTCGCATGGGCGCGGCGATTAGCCCCTTCCATTGGTGGAACATCGCGGCGGACGCGGACTTGACCCAAAACCACACCGTGACGGGCCAGCCTTCTCGAGAGGTGGCGCTGGGCACCGAGATAAATATTTTCAACCGCCCCTGGATCAACATCCCGCTGCGCGCGGGACTCTCCAAGAACACGGCCCTGTCCAACTCCGGCTATCAATGGAGCCTGGGCGCGGGCCTGAACTTCCTCCACGTCATCATCGACGCCGCGGGCACCATCAGCCAGGACGAGGTCACGACCCAAAGCCAGGGGAAGACCACGAAAATCCCCGAGAGCTTCGGCGGCATGATTCAGGTTTCCGTGCTTTTCGGCGGCGCGCCGGCCAAGAAAAAAGCCTCTTAGCGCAGTTCGCGCTTAAACCAGTAGACTGCGGCCCCGCCGAAAAGAAGGTTGGGGACCCAGGCGGCGAGCAGCGGGGGGAGGAGGCCGCCGCGGCCCATGTCCTGCCCCACCTGGATGAACCAGAAATATAAAAATCCCAGGGCCATGGCCACGCCGAAGCTTACGCTCTTGGGCGCGCGGCGCAGGCGCAGCGCCAAGGGAATGCCTAAAGCGCACAGGATCAGGCTGGTGAAGGGATAGGCGGTTTTTCCCCACGCGGCCGCGGCCAAGCGCAGGCGATTGTCTCCCAGATAGGCCGCTCGGTGCATGTAGTCGATGATTTCGTGCAGGCTCATGTCTTCCGGATCTTGGTTGCGGGGAACGAGACTTTGCGGCGGCAGGCGCAGGCCCGAGTCGATTTGGGCAAAGGGTTTTTCGCCGGCGACCTGCGCGCCGTTGAGGGTGCGTTCGACGCCGTCATAAAATATCCAGGTCCCGCGCTGCGCGTCCCACCTGGCTGTTTTGGCGTCGAGCTCTGTCGTCTCTTCGCCGACGCGGGTCAGGAGCGGCCGGTCGATTTCGCCGGTGCGGGGGCGGAACACCGCCGCCTCCACCGTCTCATTGGGTCCGGCCAAAAGCGTTATATCGTTGTAAGTCGCACCATACCAGTTCGGATTAGGACTGATTTTTGTCTGCCAGAGCGTCTGACTGCGGGCGTAACATAGGGGAAGCACGGTTTCCTGGGCAGCGAAGCACAAAAGAGCGATGAGAGCGGCGCATCCCAAGAGCGGCCGCCAAAATTCCCGTTCGGGAACGCCCGCGGCCTGGACGGCGAGCCACTCGCCGCTTTGCGCGAACTGAGAGACCGTGACCAACGTGGCCAGAAGCGTCGCCATTGGCACCACGCGCACGGCCCAGTAGGGCACGTCCAGCCACAAGAACTGCAGGATGATCCAGATCCCTGCCTTCGTGCTGGCCAGCGCGTTCATCTTGTCGAAGACGTCGCCCGTGAAGATGATGAGGGAGAAAAGCGCCAGGCTCGCGCCGAAGGCGGCAAAGAGCCTGCGGCTCAGGTAGCGCGAGAAACTCCTCATATTTTAAAGGCCCGGCGCGTCATCCCCGCGCCGAAGGCCGCGCCGGCGGCGTCGGCCATCCAGGGGGCGAAGCTCGCCAGGGCTCCGTGCCGGCGCCCGAGGCCGATGCCGAGCGCGATAAGGCCGTAGTAGGCGAACAAGAGGCCCAGGCTGAAGGCGAAATTGGCGGCGCGGCCGCGTCGCCCCAGGGCGAAGCCCATCGGCGCCGCGATCCAGAAGAAAATCAGGGGAGACATCGCCGCGGCGCTTCGCACGGCCAACTCGACCGTGTACTCGATATGGTGCTGGGGCGACGTTTTGGGGTCTCGGATAAGGCTCCGGAGCATGGCCGAGGGGATCTCCGGAATGTCTCGCTCGCGCGGCGCGGGCGCGGCGGCCAAGGGGACGTCGATGCGGTCCGAGTCGAAGCGCCCCGCCGTGTATTTCGCCGGATCGGGATTGGGCAGCTGCAGGACGCCGTCGTCGAGCTCCAGGTGCACGGCCCGGCCTTTGTCGATCCAGAGGCGCCCCGTCTTGGCCCGGATTTCAAGTCCGGCGTTGGCGCCGGAGGTCTGCGCCAGATAGACGCCGCGCAAGGCGCCCGTGCGCCTGTCCACGCCCTTGGCCAGGAGCCTCCAGGGCCCCACGCCGGTAAAGGAGTCCGGCTCCAAAACCACGCGGGAAATCTGCGCAGCCGCCTTGTCGTACTGCCCCCGGAACGCGTGGAAGCCGTCGGGACCGGCCTTGTGGTTGAGGTAGAAAAGAACGCCTGAGAGGGCCACGGCCGCGGCCAGAAAGGGCCACGTCGTCTCCAGAAAGGAGAATCCGCAGGCGCGCAAGGCCATGATCTCGCTGTTCTCTGAGAGCTGGCCCAGCACCAGGAACAGGGCCACCACGTAGGCCATGGGGATGGCGAGGCTCAGCAGGAACGGCAGCAGCCGGGTGAAGCACGAGAGAATCCAGAAAATCGAGACGCCCTTGGTCATGGCAAGAGCGAAGAGCCTCAGGAACTGGTTCATGAGCAGGATGCCCAGAAACACGCCCAGCGCCGCGAGAAAAACGGGCAAAAACAGGCGGACGAGGTAGCGGCTCATGATCCCCATGGCCGCTATTCTATCTTTTCCCGCCGGACATCCAAAGGCCGCGGTGCCCGGAGCGTTCCGCCCTATTTGTTATAATGGCGCCGTCATGGACAACGCGGAAAAAGCCGTCCGCTACGCGCGCGAGCACTCCGCGGATTTCGTCTCCGACTTGAAGGATTTGGCGCGCATTCCCAGCGTGAGCTTCCCCGGCTTCGACCCCAAGAACGTCGAGGCGTCGGCCGAGGCCGTCGCGGCCCTGCTCAAGAGAAGCGGGCTGGAGAACGTCGAGATTTTGTCCCTCCCCGGCGCCCACCCCTATGTCTACGGCGACTGGCTGCACGCCGCCGGAGCCCCCACGCTTCTTCTT
>JAGWJU010000013.1 GCA_028865585.1 Elusimicrobiota bacterium
GGCGGCGGCGCCCATTTCATCTAGCTCTTGGTCGGAATAGCGCGCGTCTTGGTGAAATAGGATGAGTCTTTTAACCCTGCAGGAGCCAGCGAGATCGACCGTGTCCATGAAGTTGGAGTGGCCGCCGCCTTCGAAGTGGAGGTAGTCTTCGGGGGTGTAGCGGGCGTCATGGATGACCAAGTCGGCGCCGGCATAAATCCGGGCGATTTTTTCATCGTGGTCTTGAAGGGCGTGGGCGCGGGCTCCGTTAATTTCGTCGTCCGGACAGTAGGCTATTTTGCGGCCGCCCGATTCCAGGATAAAGCCCAAAGTCGTGCCGGGATGATTGGCGTAGAAGGAGGTCATGACGACGCCCGGGAAAATTTCATAGCGCTCGCCGCGCAGTTCGTAAAGATCCATTTTCGCTCGGATTCGGGGCCCGCCGCGCCGGCTAGAGGACTCCAGAACCGGCCGCAGGAGATCGGCCAAGCCTTTGTCCGTTTCCGGCGCGCCGCAAAGGTGCACGACCGCCTCCGGGTGGGCGAGAGGGGCAAACTCCGTCAACCCTTGGACGTGGGCGGCGTGGACGTGCGAGAGGAACATCCAGATTTCTTTGTGCCGCCCGGACGATTCAAACTCCCGTCCCGCGGCGGCCGCGCCTGTCCCGGCGTCTAGGAGGAGCGCGCGCCCGGCGGCCTCGACTTCCACGCAAGGGGTATTTCTCCCGTAAACGGAGGGGGCCTCTGCTTTTTCGGAGAGGCTTCGGCTTCCCCAGATCGAGACGCGAAAAACCGGATCGGGCGCATCGGCCAAGGCGTCTTGACCGGCCGAAAAAGGCGCGCGTTTCTTGGGCTCGAGAAGCGCGCCGATCTGCGAGGAAAACGTTTCGACGTCGTAAGGTTTGGAAATAAAGAGATCGGCGCCGGATTCCTTAGCCTTGGCCCGGTCCGCGCTGAAGGATTTGGCCGAAACAATGGCGATCTTGACCCCGGGCAATACCGGATCGCTTTTGATCTGGCGGCAGAGGCTCAGGCCGTCTATACCCGGCATGAGGATGTCGAGCACGACGGCGTCCGGCTGCGCCTGCCGGATGCGGCCCAGGGCCGCGCGGCTCTCGGTTAGGAGTTCGACCTCGAAGCCTGCGTCCTTGAGCAGGGCGCGGGAGAGATCTCCGGCGATGTCGTCGTCGTCTACGATGATGATTTTGCCGGCCATGCGACTCTATCTTATAATAAATGAACCGGGCCGTCCGCGGCCGAGGAAAAATATGCGCGTCATTTCAGGAGCCGTGCGAGGCCGCCATTTGAGCGCCCCGAATAATCCCGGCCTGCGGCCGATTTCAGCCCGCATCAAAAAATCTCTCTTTGACATCTTGAAGGGCGTCATTCCCGGCGCCAAATTTTTGGATCTTTTCGCCGGCAGCGGAGCCGTGGGCTTGGAGGCCCTTTCCCGGGGCGCCGAGTCCGCTTTTTTCGTGGAGAAAAACAAGGTGTGCCGCGATGCGATTGAGACGAACCTTCAGAGAGCCGGCCTTGCGGCCAAAGCTGGGGTCTGGCCGGGAAATGCCTTGGAGGACTTGTCGTGGATTCCGTTCCGCGCCGGAATTTCCGCGTTTGACGTGGTTTTTTTGGGGCCTCCATATAAGGACGAGGAGAAAAAACCTCTGGCCTACTCATCTCCGGCGCTGGCCCAGGTCGCGCGCGCCGGAATTTTATCGCCTCGGGCGGTTGTCGTCTGCCAGCATCACATCAAAGAGGACGTCACCGTTCCCGACGGCCTCGTGCGGATTCGGCGTGAAAAATACGGGGATACGATCCTTGAGTTTTTCCGACCGGGCCGGCCTCAGCCGGGATTGTAGCTCCAGAGAGCCTGCATGGCTCCGGTTTCTCCTGCTTCGATGGCCACCAAGCCTCCGGTTCGTATCTCGAAGTTCCGGCCGGAAAACAGGGAGGCGAGTTCGCCGAGTTGGGGCTGGTGCCCGACGGCCAGGATTTGATCCAGGCCGCGGCCTTCTTTTTTTAAGAGCGGCTCGAGTTCTTCCGCCGTGAGCACGTTGCCCAGGGGCTCGTAGAGCCGCAAGGCATGGGGCTTCGGCAGGGCTGCGTTCGCGATTTCCGCCGTCTGGCGCGCGCGAAGCAGAGGGCTGTGCAGGATGAGCTCCGGCCGCCCGCCCCGGCGCAAGAGCTCGTCCATGCTGGACTTGATTTCAGCCTTGCCCAGTTCGGAGATGGGGCGCTCGGCGTCCGTGGCGACTCCGGCTTCTTGGGCCGACAAGGCGTGGCCGTGGCGCAGTAGGTAGATGAGCATGCCGCTAGCCTACAAAAAATAACGCAGCCGGAAAAAGACGCGCTCCAGGATTTTTTCCCGGAGCGTCCGCCGCCGCCAGTCCTCCAGGCGTATTTCCCGCGATCCGGCCATATCGTCAGAAAGGACGTCCGCCAGCCGGCCGGAAAAATCCGGATCAAGGACGTGCAGGTTGACTTCCAGGTTGTGCATCAGGCTGCGCCGATCCATGTTGTAGGATCCGACCGCGCTCCAGCGCCTATCCACCACCGCGGCCTTTTCGTGAAGCATGGGCCCGCCCCATTCGAAAATCCGGACGCCCCGGCTCAAAAGATAATCGTAGCGGCTGCGCGCCGCCAGCCAGACGGAAGAGATGTCGGACGTTCCCGGGGCGAGCAGCTTTACGCGCACTCCGCGGCGCGCCGCCGCCGCCAGGGCTCTCCTGAGCCGTCGCCCGGGAAGGAAGTAGGAATGGGCGATGAGAATTTCCTTCCGCGCCGCTCGGATGGCGCGCAGATAGGCGCCGCGGATGATGGTGCGGTGCAGGAATTCCTGGTTGGCGGCGACCCAAACCAGGGATTTTTCAGGGAATCGGGTCTGTTCGGGCTCTACGAGAGGGAAATAAAATCCGGTTTCCTTGAACCATACGTTCCGGAACAGCCGATCCAGTTCGTGAGCGGCCGGCCCGGAGACGCGGAAATGCAGGTCGCGCCATCCGGCGCCTCCCGAGGCTTCGGGCATATAAACATCCGAGAGGTTGACGCCGCCGGTGAAGGCGACGCTTCCGTCGACGGCTAGGATCTTGCGGTGATCCCGGCGCCACCAGGACCAGCGGGCGCGCCAAGGAGCGACCGGATGGTACTCCAGGATTTGGACGCCTGCGCCCCGCAGGTTTTCGAGCAAGCGCCGATCGAGGGCGAGCGAACCCAGGGAGTCGTAGATCAGCCGCACGGAAACTCCCCGCCCAGCCGCCGCGGTCAGGCGGGCGGCGAACGTCCGGGAAACGCCGCCGTTGAGGATGTAGGATTCCAGGTGGACCGTTTTTTTAGCGCCGTCGATGGCTTCTAGCATGGCGCCGAAGGCAGGAGGACCGCCGGCAAAAATATCGATTTCGTTCCCCGGCTGGTATCGATCGGGACGGTAGGTGAAAATTCCCGAACCGGGCGGCGAGCGCCGCAGGAGAGGCCGCAGCTTTCCTTTCTCCACCGTGATTGAATTATAACCAAAATGGTAGAATGCCGCGGTCGTTCTTTAAATTCGGGAGAATCGATATGCGTTGTCTTGTGGATCTGCTTGAGTCGTCCATCGCGAAAAAAATCAGCGTGGCCCTGGCCGGAATCCTGCTCGTGGGATTTCTCGCCGTCCATCTCGCGGGCAACCTTTTTCTCCTGGCCGGCCCGCAAGCCTTCAACGGCTACGCCGAGCATCTGGCGAACAATCCCCTCTTGCCCGCGGCCGAAATCCTTCTGGCCGCGCTTTTCCTGTGGCACATTGCCGCGGCCTTGGTGGCGCGGGCGCAGAACCGGAAAGCCCGCCCGCATGGCTACCAAGGCCAGCGCGCCAAGGGCGGTCGGACGTGGGGCTCCCGCAGCATGACGGCGACGGCGCTTCTCCTTCTGGCGTTTTTAATCGTCCACCTGAAGTCGTTCCGCTTCGCCCCGGATCGAAGCGATCTCTACGCCCTGGTGATGAAGGATTTTCAGAATAAATACTACGTCGGCTTCTATGTCCTGGCCATGGGCGCCCTGGCTCTGCATTTAAGCCACGGCATCCAAAGCGCTTTCCAGACTTTCGGGGTGAACCACCCGCGCTACACGCCGTGGATTAAGCGCGCGAGCGTGGCGGCCGCCGTCCTGCTCGCGGCGGGCTTTGCCTTTTTGCCAGTGTGGGCTCTGGTCACGGGAGGCGCGCGATGACGCTCGATGCGAAGGTTCCTTCCGGCCCCATCGAGAAGAAATGGGACAAGCACCGATTCGACTTGAAGCTGGTCAATCCGGCGAACAAGCGCAAGTACGATATCTTGGTGGTGGGAACGGGCTTGGCCGGCAGTTCGGCCGCGGCTAGTTTGGCGCAGTTGGGATACAACGTCAAGGTGTTCTGCCTGCAGGACAGCCCGCGCCGGGCGCACTCCATCGCGGCCCAGGGCGGCATCAACGCCGCGAAAAACTACCCCAATGACGGCGACAGCGTCTGGCGGCTGTTTTACGACACGGTTAAGGGCGGAGACTTCCGCTCCCGAGAGGCCAACGTCTACCGCTTGGCTCAAATCAGCTCGTCCATCATCGATCAGTGCGTAGCTCTGGGCGTTCCCTTCGCCAGGGAGTACGGCGGACTCCTGGCCAACCGCTCTTTCGGCGGCGCCCAGGTGTCGCGCACTTTCTATGCCCGGGGGCAGACCGGCCAGCAATTGCTCTTGGGCGCCTATTCCGCGCTCATCCGGCAAGTCGGCCTCGGTAAAGTTCAGATGTTCACGCGGAGAGAGATGCTTGATTTGGTGGTCGCCGATGGTGCAGCCCGGGGCATCGTCTGCCGCAACCTCGTGACGGGCGAGCTTGAGGCGTACTCGGGGCACGCCGTGCTTCTGTGCACGGGCGGCTACGGCAACATGTTCTATCTTTCGACCAACGCGGCTGCCAGCAACGTCACGGCGACGTGGCGGGCTTACAAGCGCGGCGCGTATTTCGCCAACCCGTGCTTCACCCAGATTCACCCGACCTGCATCCCCGTGACCGGCGATCACCAGTCGAAGCTGACGCTCATGAGCGAGAGCCTGCGCAACGACGGCCGGGTCTGGGTTCCCAGGAAAAAGGGCGACACCCGCGCGCCGGAGTCTATTCCTGAGGCCGAACGGGACTATTATCTCGAGCGCAAATACCCCAGCTTCGGGAACTTGGTTCCCCGTGACGTGGCCTCGCGCAACGCCAAGCAGGTCATCGATGAGGGCCGCGGCGTGGGGACGACCAAGCTGGCCGTTTACCTGGATTTCGCGGACGCCATCAAGCGCATGGGCGAGAACGCCATCCGGGAAAAATACGGCAACCTTTTCGACATGTACGAGCACATCACGAATGAGAATCCGTACAAGACGCCCATGCGCATCTATCCCGCGGTCCACTACACCATGGGCGGCCTCTGGGTGGACTATAATCTCATGACCACCATCCCCGGACTTTTTTGCCTGGGCGAGGCTAATTTTTCGGATCACGGTTCGAATCGGCTGGGCGCGTCCGCCTTGATGCAAGGTCTGGCCGACGGCTACTTCATCATTCCTTATACTTTGGGCGGGTATTTGGCCCAGGGCGCTTTGCCCGAGATGGGCACGGATCATCCCGCGTTCCGCCAATCGGAAAATGATGCCCGCGGCCGCATCGACAAAATTCTGGCCGTCGGCGGCAAGCAGACCCCGGCCTCTTTCCATAAGAGATTGGGAGCCATCATGTGGGACTACTGCGGCATGTCCCGCGGTGAAACGGGCTTGCGCAAGGCTTTGGCCGAAATTCCGAAATTGCGCGAGGAATTCTGGAATGGGGTTTCGGTTCCGGGGAGCGGGGAGGAGTTCAATCAGACCCTGGAGCGGGCCGGCCGGGTCGCGGACTTTTTGGAGTTCTCGGAGCTCGTGGTCAAGGACGCCTTGGAGCGCCGGGAGTCCTGCGGCGGCCACTTCCGCGAGGAGTCGCAAACTCCGGACAATGAGGCCAAGCGCGACGACGCGAATTTCTCGCACGTCGCGGCGTGGCGCTATCAGGGCGCGGGCGCCGAGCCGGAGCTTTGCAAGGAGCCGCTGGAGTTCGAGCATGTTCATCTGGCGCAAAGGAGCTACGTATGAGCGCAGGGCAAGCCGGGAACTCGGAGACCATGAATTTCACCCTCAAGATTTGGCGCCAGAAAAGCGCCAAGGCCGCGGGCCGCTTCGTGTTCTATCAAGTCTCGGGAGTCTCCGCCGACATGTCTTTCCTCGAGATGCTCGATCTGCTCAATGAGGGGCTTATCGCCAAGGGAGAGGAGCCCGTCGCTTTCGATCACGACTGCCGCGAGGGCATCTGCGGCATGTGCAGCTTGGTTATCAACGGCCAAGCGCACGGCCCGGACAAGAACACCACCACGTGCCAGCTCTACATGCGGCGCTTCAAAAACGGAGACACCATCATCGTGGAGCCTTTCCGGGCCCGCGCGTTCCCGACGCTTCGGGATTTGACGGTGGATCGCTCGGCGTTCGACCGCATCATGGCCGCGGGCGGCTTTATTTCGACCAACACCGGCTCGGCGCCGGAAGCCAATTCCGTTCCCGTGTCCAAGCCCAAGGCGGACGCGGCGATGGACGCGGCCGCCTGCATCGGCTGCGGCGCCTGTGTCGCGGCCTGCCCCAACGCGGCGGCCATGCTGTTCGTCGCGGCCAAGGTCTCCCATATGGCGCTTTTGCCGCAAGGCCAGCCGGAGCGCGAGCGCCGGGTTTTGGCCATGAGAAAGGCGATGGACGAGGAGGGTTTTGGAAACTGCTCCAACGAGTACGAATGCGAGGCGGCTTGCCCGAAGGGCATCAGCGTGTCCAATATCGCGCGTTTGAACCGCGAGTACGCGCGAGCGGCTCTGTTCTTTCCCGATCACGCCGAGTCGGGCAAGAGCTGAGCCCGGGCCAGTCCGCATGGAGCTGCGGGAGAACTTCGGCGTGGCTCCGGCCAAGCTCGAGGACGTGCTGTCCCGCATGAGACGCTTGGGCATCGCTCCGGCCGCCATCGAGGAGTCCTTCTCGCGCGGCGGCGGGCCGGGCGGACAAAAAATCAACAAGACGTCCAACTGCGTGAGGCTGAGCTACGCGCCGCTGGGATTGTCGGTGCGGACGCAACGGGAAAGAAGCCGGAGTCTCAACCGTTTTTTGGCTCTGCGCGAGTTGGTGGATCGAATCGAAATGAAGATCTCTCCTGAGACTTCCCGGAAGCTTAAGGAAATTGCGCGCCAAAGGCGGCGCAAAGCGCGGCGACGCCAAAGGACATCGGCAAAATACGCGAATGGCGGGCCCGCGGCGTGAAATACTTCACCGTGGAGCAAGCCGAAGCCCTGATACCGGAATTTGAGCGAATTTTTTCGGACATCGCAGCCTTGGCGGATCGCGCCGAAGCTAAGGCGGATCTGGCCGGGCGGCTCGAGCAGTCGCAGGGCCGTCCCGCGGATCTGGAGATCGAGAAGGCCCAAATCCGGTTTTTGGCGGGGCAAATCGACGCTTTATTCCAGAAAATCGCCGACACCGGGGCGCTGCCCAAGGGCTACAACCCACCTCTTGTGGATTTTCCTTTCCGGCTGGGCCATGAAGAGGCTTATCTGTGTTGGAGCGCCGGCGAAAAGAAGATCAACTGCTACCATAACATCGAGGACGGCTTCGCGGGCCGGCGCCCGCTTCCCCCCGCCTGAAGTCAGCCTTCGGGAAGCTTGAAGCGGTAGCCGTAGCGTTCGACGGTCTCGATCCAGCGGCCCGCGCGCGCGCCGAGCGCTTGACGCAGGCGGCTCACGCCCACGTCAATGGCGCGGGTGTTCGCGGTTTTGTCCATGCCCCAAATCGTCTCCAGAAGGTAGGGGCGGCTGAGCGTGCGTCCCGCCTTTCTCATCAATAAATCCAGGAGCTCGAATTCGCGCGGCCGCAAGTCCGCGATTTTTCCTCGCACGCGGCATTGCCTGGCGCCCGGATCGAGAAGAATGGGTCCGATTTCAAGCAGGGGACTTTCCTCGCTGTGAGCTTGCCTGCGGCGCACGACCGCCCGGATGCGGGCGGCCAGCTCCTGCGGCGCGCACGGCATTTGGATGAAATCGTCGGCTCCCGCGTCGAACATCTCCACGATGCTACTCTCCGGACAGTTGCCGCGGCTTAGAACCACGACCGGAAGGTTTTCCGCAAATCTGGTCTTTCGGATCATGGAAATCCAGGCGGGTGCGGACATGTCGGGGAGATCCTTTTCCAGAAGAGCCAGTTCGACTCCAGCGCGGCCCAACGCGGTTTTTTCCAGCATGACTTTCGCGGCTTCCACGCCTGTGAGGCACGAGGACGCGGAATAGCCGACGGCCGCCGCTACCGCGCGGCTGGCCTCTTGATCTTCCGATGTCAGTCCGATGAGGAGCAATTCTCGGCTCATAGCGCCAAAATCTTACCGTAAAAATATCCCATATTCAAGGAATTTTTGAATAGAAAACATAAAAGCATCTGATAAATATACTCCTTATTTTATGACGTTATTTTTGTATGTAGATGTTACAAATTAGTTTCTCTTATGAAATTATGGTGCAACTGAAAACGTCTATATATATGAAAGATTCAGTCAGCCGCAGAATGGAGGAGGGCGCATGTACCGGATTATGGTGGTTGAAGACGACGAGATTCTGAGGCAGACGTTCCGCGACGTGCTCAAGGCGGACGGTTTCGAGGTTTTTTTGTGCCCCGACGGCGCTTCCGGCCTTCAGGGCGTCAAAACGTATCGCCCCGATCTTATTCTTCTCGACGTCAATCTGCCCGATATGAGCGGATTCGACGTTTGCCGCGGGCTGAAGGCGGATTCAGTCGCGAAAAGCGTGCCGGTCATCATCTTGACCGGCCATGCCAGAGACGTGGCCGAGCGCGTGCGCGGGCTCGACGTGGGCGCGGAGGATTATTTATTCAAGCCGGTGAGCCCGAGGGTTTTGGTCGCCCGCATTCGTTCCATCCTGAAAGTGTCCTTGAGGCCCAACTAAATGAACCAGCGCGGAAACGAGAAATCCTTTTCCGCCGTGCTTCGCGGCACGGGGAAGGGGTTTTTTATTTCCGCGCTTCTGGCCGCGTTTTTCAGCGCTTCCGCGGCGCGGGCCGGGCAAAAAATGATCGGCTCGACCGATGATATTCCCCGCAACCTGATCGCCAGTGCGGGCGGAGTTTCTTCCGGAGGCTCTTATACTCTCGACGCATCCGTGGGCGAGTTCGGGATATCGACCGATCCTTACGCATCCTCCTCCAGCTATTCATTCGGGCCCGGGTTGGAGAACATTTTCTCACAGCCGGGCAGCGTGACGGCGATTTCGACCGCCGCTCTTTCCACCTCGACCGGCACTTTGACGCTGACGTGGACTGCCCCGGGCTTTGACGGCGGCGTGTCGGGAACCACGGAAAGCGGCTACTACCGCATCGATTACTCCTCGGACCCGGCCCAGGAAGCGCAATTCGGCCCGACCGCGACCACGAATTACGCTTTCGTCGTGCAGTTCCCGACCGCGGCCGCTACGGGCCAACAGTCCTACACCCTGCAGAATCTCGCTCCCAACACGACCTATTACGCCAAAGTTTACCTCGGCGACGAGACCAAGTTCTTCGCTGAGACCTCGTCCACCGCGTCCTACTCGACTCTGGCCAACCTGCCGGTCTCACCCGTCTTGGCCGGAGTGTCTTACACCAGCGTGACCTTCACATGGTCTTTCCCCGCGGCGTCGGGAACCGCCGCGGGGTTTGAGGTGGACGGTTCGAGCATTAGTTTTGACACTGCGACGGCCATTGTTTCCGCGGCTACGGGCGGTGGCACCCTGCAGCTGACCGTCAACGGCCTGTTGCCGGGCGGAACGTATTACTTTAACTTGGCCAGCCTCAATTGGCAGGGCTTGGCGAATTTCGAGACGGTTATTGAGACGGTGACGCCGGCGGAGAGCATCCAGCCCGTGAATTTGGTCTCGGTCTCATCGGCGCCGCTGGCGCGGACCATCACCTTGACCTGGACGTGGTTCAACCCGACGCCGCCCAACCAGAACGGCGCCCTTGTCGTGGTGAGCAGCATGCCCATTTCGGCTTCGCCGGTCAACGGCCAGGCCTACGCGCCGGGCGACGTTCTTGCGGACGGCTCGGTCGTGGCCTCAACTGAGACGGGCTTGGCCGCAGGCGTGCTAATCTCGACGCCGTCGTTTATGAAAGCAGGCCTGACGCTTGATGCGACGGAATATTTCGGCATCTATAGCGAAAATACTCTGAATGCTTATTCCATCGGCGTGACGACCTCGGCGGCGCTGGATCTGCCGCCGTTGGCGCCGGCGGGCTTGGCCGCGACCATCAATCCGAGCGCGAGCTCCATGACCATCACCTGGGCGCAGGTCAAGTCCAAGACCGATGGGACAATGTTCCCGGATCCGTCGGCGCCAGATGGCTGGGCTCTGAGCGGCTACGACGTCTATCGTTCGACGGGGCTGATCCGGCCAAGCTGGGTCTTGGTTTCGACCCTGCCGGCCAGCGCGGTGAGCGACCGGGAGGCCATGGCGCCGGCCGGACTGGTTTACTACTACAAGATTGTTTCGCGGGATTCATTCCCCGGGGAAACCACGGACGCGGCCATGGCCGTGGACACCGAGGGCAATCTCTACGCTCTTTATTCGGACAACATTACGCGCATCGAGATTCCCGCGAACATCGCCAACATGGTGCAGCCTAACGGCAATTCGTCCGGCGAGCCTCTTTTAATCCGCGCCGTGGATCAGCACCAGGACGTGGTCGCCTCTCCTTATATATTCAAGTCCGTATCGTTTGAACCCTACGAAGCCCCGTCCAATCAGGAAGTCAAGAACATGGCGTTGCCGTCCAACGCCATGTTCGATTTGGCCCTCGGCTATCAGGTGCAGAACGGCCAAATCGTGGCCGACGGCGTCTCCCGCGCGGCGCCTCTGTCCGTGTCCAACGTCCCCTTAGGGCTTTTCTGGTACAACGGGCAGCAAAACATCAACGCCGACGGAACCGTGGACACCGTGAATCAGGAAGTGACCGGCCAGGTGGGCATGTTGGGAGATTTCCGCCTTCAGTCCTACGTGGCGCCCGCGGACGCTTCGTTTGATCCCAGTTCCGACATGTCCACAAAGGTCATCACGCCCACCGTGGAGAGCTGCTCGTGGCGTTCCAACAATTCCGAGCACGGCTGCGACGATCACGTGGAATTTAATTTTGGCAATCCGCAGGATCTGAATTATTCCGGTGAGATTTATGATGTGCGTGGATTCCACGTTGCGGACATGGGTAATACCGGGTGCTCTAACGGAGGCGGCCTCGGAACTTTTAAGGTGTGTCTGACCTGGGACGGACGCGGCTCCAATGGTGAAATCGTGGCCCGGGGCGTCTATATCTATGAAATCAAGGTCGGCGGCCAGACCTGGACCGGGACCGTGGTGGTGATCCGCTGATGAAAACCATGAGCGGCCGGCGGGGCGTGATCTTGGCCCTGGGCTTGGCGGCCTTGGCCCCCGTTTCGGCCCTGGCCGCTTTCGATGATTTGGGCGCCGGCGCGCGCGCGCCGGGCATGGGCGGCGCCTTCGTAGCCGTCGCGGACGATGTTTACGATATCTACTACAATCCCGCGGGTTTGGCGGTCTTGACCCGGCCCAGCCTGGGCGCGTCATATTCTCTTCTGGACGTCGGCCTGACCGACGGCTCGAACTTGGGCACTTCTTTCTTGGGTTATGCGCAGCCGCTGGCGTGGAAAAAGGCGAGCGAGGGGACGCTGGGCCTGGCCTGGAACTCGTTTTCCCTAAATAACTCGCTTTACCGGGATGACAGTTTTTATCTGTCCCACGGCCGCCAGCTTCCTTATTATCCTTTCGGCGGCGATCTGTATTTGGGAGGCAGCCTGAAGTACCTGCGCAGTTCTTTCGGAAGCTTCGGCGGCAATCTTCTTGATAACTCGGGCCAATACACCTCGCAAAATTCCATTTTGAACGGCTCCAATGTGCAGAGCGCCTTCTCCGGAGATTTGGGCGTCCTCTATAATTTCGCGCGGCATTATTCCTTCGGCGCGGAGGCGACCAACGTCAACCAGCCCAATGTCGCCTACGACCCGAACAACCCGGAAACCCTTCCCATGTCGTGGAAGCTGGGGATGGATTACCGCAGCCTCATTTCCAACGTCATCGTGGAGTACGACAACGAGGCATCGCCTTACTTTACGCGCGAATCCATCGGCACCTTGGCGGCCGAGCGCTGGTTCCCCATCCGCTTCTTCGGGGATTTCGGCATTCGCGGCGCTCTGAGCCTGGGGACGCCGAGCTTTACCCAGTTCGCGGCCGGCATTTCCTATCGGACGACGCGCTTCGAGGCGGACTACGCCTTCGACATGCCCATCAACAGCGTTTCCGGCACGGCCGGGGATCAGCGCATCGCGCTGACGTTCCGCTTCGGCAAGCCCTCCGAGGAAGAGGAGTCGGTCGAGATGGTGCTCGAAGCCATGGAGCGCCTGCGCGAGGGCAAGAGCGCGATTTTAACCGCGTCGTCCCAAGGGCTGAGCACGGAAGATCAGGCCAAGCTCAACGACTTGCTGGCGCAGGCGCGCCAGGCGGAGGCCTCGGCAGAATATAAAAAGGCCGTCGACACACTTAGCCAAGCCATGGCCATCGCGCCGTCCGATCCGAACCTGCTGCGCGAGTTCGGCCGGCTGCATTTCGTGGCCCAGCTCTATCCCGTCCTGCCCGACTACAAGACCGATCCGGAACAGGTCGAGCTTCACCAGGGCGTGCTGGCCTATGTGAGCGGGGACGACCGCACCGCCATCGAGGACGTTTCCCGAGCTCTGGCCATTCGGCCCAACGATCAAGGCTTGAGGGTGTTCTTTGAGGAGCTTCAGCGCTTGACCGGCATCACCGAAGCGGCCAAGGCGGCGCCGGCCGAGTCGCAGGACGTCGCCGCGACTTTGACCCGGGCCGACGCCGCCATCCGGAACCGGCAGTACCGTCTGGCCCTGGACTTGGCCAACAGGGTTCTGGCGTCCCAGCCGAACAATCTTGAGGCCTGGGAGGACGCGGGCATCGCCTACCTCGGCTTGCGCCGCTTCGACGACTCGCTGCGGGCTTGGAACAAGGCGTACGATTTGGAGAAGAGCCCGTCCATGCGGGCGGTCATCAACAACTACATCGACTCCATCCGCCGGCTCAACAGCGCGGTCTGGCAGGGCAATTCCGCGCCGAAGCCGTCTCTCTCGAAGGACGAAATCGACTCGCTCTTCGACCAAGGCATCGACGCCTACACCCGCCGCGACTTCAAGCAGGCGGCGGGAGATTTCCGAAAGATTTTAGACGCCGATCCGACCAACCAGGAGGCCCGCAAGGCTTTGGAGCGGGTCCTGGAGGAGCTAAAAGCCCAATGAAATCCTTGAGCATCCGGACTCAAGTCGCCCTCATGGCCGCGGGGCTGACCGCCTTGAGCGTCGCTTCCATCGCGCTGACCGTCATTCGCAACGAACGCATCGTCTTGACCAGCGAATCGCGCAACAGGAACGAGGCGCTGATTCAAGGCATCAATCGCATCGCGGCGGAATCTCTCGCGGGGAAAGATCCCCTTATGCTGGTCAGCGATCTGATGTTCTTGAAGAAAGAGCACCGGGAGCTTGGGTTCTGGGAGCTGACTTTGAACGGCCATCCTTATACGTCCGGACCTGAAATACCCGGCCTGACCTTTATTACGAGAACCTTAACCTCCAGCGCTTTCCCGGTTTCGACGGGAGAGGCGGTCGTCAAAGAGCCCAGCCCATCCGCGGCCGCCCCCATTACCATCCGGTTGGGATTCAAGACTAAAATACTCCAGGAGGAAATCAACAAGCCGTTGGACGCCATGATTCGGAGAACCCTGGAAATCTCCGGTTTGCTCTTGATTTTCGGCGTAATCGCTGCTATCTATTTGTCCACGGTCCTGACGCGGCCGCTGGGCGCTCTGGCCGACGGGGCGCAGTCCGTGGGAGCCGGGCATCTCGACGTGCTGGTTCCCGTCGCTGGTTCGCGGGAAACCCGAACGTTGGCGGAGCGCTTTAACGAGATGACAAACCACCTCAGGGATTTTGTCGGCTGGCGCGACTATATTCTTCAATCTCTGACGCACGATATGAACACGCCCTTGGGAGGCTTGAAGGCTTATCTTGAGCTCATGGAGGACGGCAAGTTTCCCAGCGGCGAAGAGGGGCGCCGCTCCGTCATGACTCTTCTGGCCGCGGTGGCGCGCATGCAGGAGCTTTTGGGCAATACGCTGACCTTCTTTAAAACGCAGAAAAACGGCCGGCAGGAAATCCGCCGCCAGGCCGTTAATTTCGCCGAGATGTCGCGCGAAATCCGCGCGCTTTTCGCGCCCATGGCCGCCATCAAGAAGATTACTGTTCAGGATGTCACAGCCGATCCGGCGCCTTCCGTTTTTACGGAGCGGGAGCTTTTGCGGCAGGCGCTCACGAACCTGGTCTCCAACGCCTTGAAATACA